>NZ_HF986177.1:0-14711 GCF_000431435.1 Veillonella sp. CAG:933 | reverse complement strand
TCAATGCCTACGTAAATCATGAGGTTGTACCTTCCTTTCTAAAGTCTGATACCGTGATATCCACCAGCGATTATCATCGTAGACTTGATGAAAATAAGTACTCGGATTACTCCGTCAACATCCAGCTATAAACAATTCAGATAAAGGTAGTGGCAATACACTCCTTCGAGTAGTCAAAGCTACAGGGCAAAATCAAAAGTCCACAGTATCTGAATGTATTGAACCACGATATTAAAAGAAAGGAAACGTGTGATAATTAACTTCCTAATTATCATACAAGGTAATAAAATGATTAGTAATAAGGAGGAACTGCATGAATATTTGCAGTATGAAAAGGAAAGATACGGAAGTCATACGAATTTTATATATTATTTGTTGGGAAGTGAGAAAGCTATTATATGGTCTTATCAAAAAAGACTTAGAAAAACTGAATATTATAATAATACAAATAAAAAAATTCGATGTGCTTTTAGCAAAATTATATTACATAAAAAACAGAATCAATATGGACTTAATATTTCGGTTAATGTTTTTGAAAAGGGACTGAAAATAATGCATTTAGGATCTGTGCTTACAAATTCAAAAGTACGGGTTGGGAAAAACTGTACAGTTCATATAAATACTGCTTTAGTAGCACGAGGAACAAATGCTGGTGTTCCGATTTTAGGAGATAACATTGTGATTGGTGTTGGGGCTACTATCTTGGGAGATATTCGACTTGCGAATGGAATTGCCATAGGTGCTAATTCGTTAGTTAATAAGTCATTTGAGGAGCAGAACATTGCGATAGCAGGCTGTCCAGCAAAAAAAATTTCAAATAATGGAGATAGTACATGGCATAAAAAAAATTAAGAAAAAAATAAGTATATGTTATGTGAAAATATAAATTATTTTAATAATAAGTTAAGAAAAATATTTATAGTTTGATTGAAAAAGGAAGAAAAGATGCAAGAATCAAGAACTAAAAACACAAAAAGAAATCTTTACAGTGGTTTTATAAAGCAAATAGCAGGAATAATTTTGCCATTTATAACAAGAACGATTGTTTTGTATACTTTAGGAGCACAATATCAAGGAATTAGTAGTCTATTTAATTCTATATTACATGTATTAAATCTTGCCGATTTAGGTTTTTCAACAGCTGTTATTTATGTTTTATATAAGCCAATTGCAGAAGATGACAAAGAAGCAGTATGTGCAATTCTTAGATTTTTAAAAAGAATTTATACGGTTGTAGGGTGTACAATTTTTTTTGTAGGACTATTTATTTTGCCTTTTTTGCCTAAGTTGATTTCTGGAAGTTATCCACAAAATATAAATATATACATATTATTTATAATATATGTGCTGGATACAGGAATATCATATTTGATGTTTGGCTATAAAAGTGCTTTACTTACAGCGATGCAAAGAGAAGATATTGTTAGTAATATTTACACAGTAACATCTTCTGGTTTACGTATTGCGCAACTTATAATGCTGTTAATTGTTCCTAATTTTTATTTATATGCTTTGTTTATGCCAATATTTACAATATTGAATAATATTCTTTTGCAAATATATTCAAAAAAATATTTTCCGGAAATAATACCTAAAGGAAAGGTTTCCAGTGAAACAAAAGAGATATTAGTTAAGCAAATAAAAGGAATTGTAATAGATAAAATAGGAGATACAGCAAGAAATAGTTTAGACAGCATATTTTTATCAGCATTTTTAGGTTTAACGGTAGTTGCCATCTATGATAATTATTATTATATTTATTCTGCATTATATGGGACCTCTTTAACGGTTATTAGAGCTATGCAAGCTTCAGTGGGAAATAGTATTGCTAAAGAGTCTATTGATAAAAACTACCACGATTTGTTTAAATTTACTTTTATATTTGAATGGATTTGTGGTTGGGCAGCTATTTGTATGTGTTGCCTTTATCAACCTTTTATGAATCTTTGGATGCACAATAATTCTAAAATGATTTTTCCAAATTGGATTATGATTATGTTTTGTGTTTATTTTTATGCTATAACAATGAATAATACTAGAAATCTGTATACTGCTGGAGCAGGACTATTTTGGAATTTACGTGTATGGTATATAATTGAAGCGGTTGCAAATATTTTATTAAACTGGAGTTTAGGTTATTTTTTTGGTGTCAGTGGAATTATAATTGCAACAATTATTACTATTTTCTTTTTTAATTTCATAGCAAGAACAAGCGTTTTGTTCAAGCATTATTTTAAAAGAAAAGCAACGGAGTTTTATTTAAAACATGCACTATATGCGACGATTACACTTATTAATGGATGTATATTGTTTTTCTTATGCTCAAAGATACCATTAACAGGGATAGAAGGTCTGTTATTGAAGGGGGGAATGTGTTTAATTATACCTAATGTTATATATACAATAGTATATTGTAGAACAAAACTGTTTAGTGAGATGATAACTTTTGTAAAACATGTAATAAAAACTCGATAAAAAGTGGAGAGTGAAAATAAAATGAAAAAAATATTAGATTATATATTACATCCAGAGAAGGGTATTGTTTATTTAAATAATAATACATTTTTAGGAAAGATATTTAGTGACGAATTTTATTTGAAAAATTTGTATAAATTGCGTGCAGGAAAAAAATTAGATTTATCACATCCAACAGAATTAAATGCTAAGTTTCAATGGTATAAACTTAAATATAGAAATCCACTTATGACAAAATGCGCGGATAAAGTAAGAGTGAGAGAGTATGTAAAAGAATGTGGATTTGCTTATTTATTAAATGAACAATATGTAGTTTGCGATTCTGTTGAGGATATAAACTTTAATAAACTACCAGATGTTTTTTATATCAAATGTAACCATAGTTCTGGAGCGAATATGTTAATAAAAAAAAGTGAATTGACAAATGAGAAGAAAATCGAATTGAAGGAGTATTTTGAAAAAGCATTAAATAAAAATTACTATATTCAAAACCGAGAATGGGCTTATAAGGATATTAGCCCTCAAATTATATGTGAACGATATTTAAAAAGCGAGACGCCTTTGGTTGATTTGAATTTTTTCTGTTTTAATGGGAAATTTAAGATGTTATATTACAATATTGGTTTGGCTGACGATTTGGGACGTCATAGCGTTGGACATCGTGCTATATTAGATCAAAATTTGAATATTATAGATAATGCATATACACAAATGGAAAGATTGGTAAGAGAAAAAGTATCCTTGCCATCAAATATACAAGAATTGATTAACTGTGCTGAGACACTTTCAAAACCATTTCCACATGCGAGAGTAGATTTTTTCATAACAAGTGAAGGAACATATTTTGGAGAAATAACATTTTATTCTGCATCAGGTTTTATGTATTTAAAACCTGGTGAACTTTATGATGAGTTAGGAAAGTGTTTTGTTATTTAATAGGTAATATGAGAGAGGAATAGTTATGAAAACAAAAGTGATGCAATTTATATTTGCTTTAAATGATGGTGGAGCAGAGACATTGGTTAAAGATTATGCTTTATTATTAGATAAAGACAAATTTGATGTGGATATTTTAACAATTCAAAGTGTGAGTAATACAGCGAATTATAAAACATTATTAGATAATAATATTAATATTATAAATATATTTCCTGATTTAAACATTTTTTATAAATTAATTAATAAATTTTTTAAACAGCATTATATACCATATAAAATAAAGAAAATTATAAAAAAAGAAAAACCATCTTGTATACACGTTCACTTATCATTATTGAAATATTTAAAACCTATTAGTAAAGAACTAAAGGGAATTAAATTATTTTATACGTGTCATAGTTTGCCTGATAAATTTTTTGAAGTAGGAAGTCAAGATATGGAAGCTGCTAAATATTTGATTAATAATAATGATTTGCAGCTTATTGGCTTACATAAGTCTATGGTACAAGAGTTAGATAAAATGTTTAATGTGGATAATACTGTCCTTATTAGGAATGGCGTTGATTTTTCAAAGTTTGAAACTGTTGGAGAATCTAAATCAGATATTAGAAAAGAGATAGGTATTCCAATAAATGCATTTGTTATAGGCCACATTGGACGTTTTTCTTATGCTAAGAATCACAGTTTGTTATTGGATATATTTTGTGAGGTTTTAAAGCGTAATACATTAGCAACATTACTTTTAGTTGGAACAGGAGAATTAAAAGAAGTTATTCTAAAAAAGGCTGAATTGTTAGGAATATCAGATAGGGTTTATATGCTGGAGCATAGGACAGATGTAAATAGAATATTAAAAGCAATGGATGTTTTTGTATTTCCATCTCTATATGAAGGTTTTCCAGTTTCTTTAGTCGAAGCACAAGTTGCAAGATTAAAATGTGTAGTGTCAAATAGTGTGACACAAGAATGCTATTTAACAGAAAAAACTATTCCAGTAGATATAAATGCTCCGGCTTATGAATGGGCAGAGATTATATGTGATGATTCGGTAAGAAATTTGGAATACGGACAGATAGAAAACTATGATTTAAGAAATGAAATTAAGAAACTAGAGGAGTTATACATTGGAGAATAAATGATGGGAAAAAAGTATAAAAAGAAAATTTTAATTAGATTTGATGATATTTGCCCAACTATGGATTATAAGCAATGGAATAAAGCAGTTGAAGTACTAGATAAATATCATATTAAGCCATTGATTGGCGTAATACCAGATTGCAAGGACCCGGAATTATTAATTGAATCCCCACGAGAAGATTTTTGGGAATATATAAAACAACTTTCTGCAAAAGGGTATGCAATTGCTATGCATGGATATCAACATTTATATGATATTGAATGTAGGGGCTTGGTCAATAGTAGCAAGAATTCAGAATTTGCAGGTCATAGCTATGAAATTCAAGTTGAAAAAATAAAAAAGGGGAAAGAAATATTGGAAATGCATGGAGTGAAAACAAATATTTTTTTTGCTCCATCACATTCATATGATGATAATACGCTTCGGGCATTAAAAGAAAATGGATTTAAATATGTGTCGGATGGAAAAACTTTAAAATTGATTATAAGACATGGTATAATATGTGTTCCCTGTAGAACAGGTGGAGTTCCTAAAATTGGGAAAAAAGGTTTATATACGGCAGTATTTCATGCGCATGAGTGGAGTAGGCCGGAAAAAGCTAGAGGATATGATAATCTAGTTTTTCTTTGTGAGAGATATTCAGATCAAATTGTATCATTTAATGAATTTGTTAATGAAAAAAAAGGGAATTATTTTATTCAAAGTTTAGACGAAAAAATATATATTGCTTGGAGCAGATATTTGCGTCCTAATTTGTATAAAGTATATGAAAGGATAAAAAAGTAATAATGGAAAAATTTGAAAAGACAATTCTGCTTAGTAAAATATTAAATGTGGTGGTAGTGTGCGGCGGAACATCAAAGGAATGAGAAATTTCTCTTAAAAGTGGAAGGGTCATATATGGGGCATTACGAAAGCTAGGTTATAGTAATATAACCTTATTTGACTTAAATGATAATATACAAGAATTGTTAAGTATCAATCCAGACATTGTATTTTTAGCTTTGCACGGTCAAGGTGGAGAAGATGGGTGTATACAAGGAATGTTGGAATTAGCAAATATTCCATATACAGGTTCTGGTGTTGATACAAGTGCTATTTGTATGAATAAAATACTTACTAAACAAATATTATCTGCAGCGAATATTCCAACTGCAAAGTTTATTGAAGTCAGAGCAGATGAATATAGAGATAAGGAAGAATTGGCAGAATATCTTATTACTCAAATAGGTTTTCCAATGGTATTAAAAGCACCAAGTCAAGGCTCTAGTATTGGAGTATTTATTGTTGACAAAAAAGAAGATTTACTTGTAGCGATTAGTGAAATTTTTAAGTTTGAAAATATACTACTAGCAGAAACTTTTTTAGATGGAATTGAAATAACACTTCCCATTATTGGAAATGATGAGATAATAATATTACCTGATATTGAAATAACTTCTGAAAATTTGTTTTATGATTACCAAGCAAAGTATACTGAAGGAATGTGTCATCATATAATTCCAGCAAGAATTAGTGTAAGTGAGCGAGAACAGATAAGGGGAATAGGGGAAAAAGTATATAGAAAGCTTAATTGTAAAGGAATTTCTAGGATTGATTTTATTATTGATAAAAAACAAGGACCTATGGTTATAGAGGTAAATACTTTACCAGGAATGACCGAGATGAGTTTGGTACCGGATTCTGGCAGAGCAGCAGGTATTTCATTTGAAAAATTGTGTGAAAAAATACTAGAATATGGATTCAGAGATAAAGCAAAAAGCAATCAGAAGCAAGGAGGGCATTAAGCTAGCCGTTTGATAAAAGGGATGAATGGGCAATTATGTTTGAAATGAGATAATACTTAAAGAAAAGAGAAAGGAATAAATGATACACTAAGGTAATCAAGTTCCTTCAAGAAAGAGTTGTTCATTATAGTTTGTGTTTATATAAAAACATGTCTGGTTGAAATAGATATATATATTGAGAATAGTAAGACTAAATAATCGAGAAGAGAAAGTTAGAAAATGTTGTCTAAATAATAGATGTATTTTTTGATATATAACTCATGTTTTAGTTTATACCAGTTTATAGAGACGATACACATACAAAAAGTGTAAGGGTTGTACAAAATAGCGAAAACACAGTTATAAGAATAATGAAATTAGTCATGAAGGTTATCTCCTAGTAAAATTGCAGTTAAAGAAAACATTTATACAGAACATTTGTATGGAGCTATTAATATATTATATGAATAGTAATGATGAGTTATGCAGATTATGCAGTGAAATTTTATGAAGACACGGATATCAGAAGGTGAATAGGAAAAAGAGTATGAAATTAAAATGTGTAGAAACATATGAGGAGTTGTATCATCAGGAGCCATTTGATGTGGCATTTTGTCCATATCGTATTAGCCCTTTAGGAGCACATATTGATCATCAGTATGGCAAGATTAATGGACTGGCTATTGATAAAGGAATACATATGGCATACCATCCGAAACAGAATGGTATTGTGGAATTACAGTCACTGAACTTTTCAAAACGTGCACAATTTTTTGTGAATGCAGTGCCAGATGAGAAGTAGGGAGATTGGGCAGATCATTTGCGCGGAGCAGCTAAGATGCTTGGCGAAAAGTATTGATTAAAAATAGGTTTATCCGGTATTATCGAGGGTAGTTTGCCAATCGGAGGATTATCCTCTTCTGCATCTGTTATTATTTGTTTTTTGTCGGCGTTATGCAAAGTAAATGACATTCATATGGAGCCGATGGAATTGATTTTGACTGCGAAGGCAGCGGAGAATCAGTATGTAGGAGTATCTTGTGGAAAGCTGGATCAAAGCTGCGAAGTACTTTCGAAGAGAAATCATTTATTATATTTGGATACAAAAGATGACAGCTATGAATTGATTCCGACCAGTGAAGCTATGAAGTCATATAAGATTGGAATATTTTTCTCAGGTCTGGAGCGTTCTTTGAAAAATTCGAAGTATAACCTGCGTCAGGATGAGTGCAAAGCAGCAGCGTATGCGCTGATGGGATACGCTGATCTAAATTATGGAACATTTGCAGAGGCAAGATTACGTGATGTACCGTATGAAGTATTTGTGGCTTATAAAGATCGTTTACCGGAGCTGTGGTGCAGACGTGCGGAACATTTTTACAGCGAATTTGCCCGAGCGGAGAAAGGCGCAGAATTGTGGCGCAAAGGAGATCTGGAGGGATATGGACAGTTAGTATTTGAAAGTGGACAATCTTCGATATACAGTTATGAGTGCGGGTGCGATGAACTGAAGAAATTGTACGAAATTATGAGAGAGACAGACGGTATTTATGGCGGACGTTTCTCAGGAGCAGAATTTAAAGGATGTTGCATGGCGCTTATAGATCCGGATAAAGTAGAGGATATCGAAGCAAAAGTAACCGAAAAATATTTGAAGGCATTTCCGGGGCTGGAAGGGAAGTATTCGTTCTATGTGTGCGAAAGCGCAGATGGGGTGAGAGTCTAGGGAAAACTATAACATTTATTATATATAGGCATAGGTTTATCCGAATCGAAATAAAGATTGATGAATGAGAGGTAAAAATTTATGAAGATTGCGGTAGCAGGAACAGGATATGTAGGATTATCTATTGCGACATTATTGGCACAGCATAATGAGGTGTGGGCGGTTGATATTATTCCTAAGAAGGTGGAACTAATTAATCAGAAGAAGTCACCGATTCAGGATGATTATATTGAGAAATATTTGGCAGAGGAAGATTTGAATCTGACTGCAACATTAGATGCCAAGGAAGCATATAAAGACGCAGATTTTGTAGTCATTGCAGCGCCGACCAATTACGATTCCAAGAAGAATTTCTTTGATACATCTGCAGTGGAAAATGTAATTGAACTGGTGATTGAATATAATCCGGACGCAGTGATGGTGATTAAGTCTACGATTCCGGTTGGATATACAGCATCCATCAGAGAAAAATATCACTGTGACAATATCATTTTCAGCCCGGAATTTTTAAGAGAATCCAAAGCACTTTACGACAATC
The DNA here is from genome assembly GCF_000431435.1 of Veillonella sp. CAG:933. NCBI lineage: Bacteria > Bacillati > Bacillota > Negativicutes > Veillonellales > Veillonellaceae > Veillonella > Veillonella sp. CAG:933. Next base: position 6,129 of record NZ_HF986177.1, on the reverse strand, counting down.
TGTATCCGTCACGTATCATCGTTGGAACAGATGTAAAAAATGCAAGACTTGTAAAAGCAGCGAACACATTTGCCGGATTATTACAGGAAGGTGCTATTAAAGAAGATATTGACACATTAATTATGGGATTTACAGAGGCAGAGGCTGTAAAGTTATTTGCCAATACATATCTGGCACTACGTGTATCATACTTCAATGAGTTGGATACTTACGCTGAGATGAAAGGTCTGGATACAAAGCAGATTATCGATGGCGTATGCCTGGATCCGCGTATTGGTAGTCATTATAATAACCCATCCTTCGGGTACGGTGGTTACTGTCTGCCGAAAGATACAAAACAGCTTTTGGCTAATTACGAAGATGTGCCACAGAATATGATGACGGCAATCGTAGAGTCTAACCGTACCAGAAAAGACTACATTGCAGAACATGTGCTGGAGATGACCGGAGCTTACGGAAAAAATGATGATTACGATGCAAGCAAAGAGAAGGAAGTTATCGTTGGTGTTTACAGATTGACCATGAGACTGAAGGGGTCAGACCCCATTAAGAAAAACTTAAGGTCAAGAAGGACTGGAATTGATTTCGATAATTTCCGCCAGTCTTCCATTCAGGGAGTCATGAAACGCATCAAGGCAAAAGGCGCGACCGTAATCATTTACGAGCCAACACTGGAAGAAGGCACAACATTTTTCAGAAGTAAGGTAGTCAATGATTTGGAGGAATTCAAGAAACAGAGTCAGTCGATTATTGCGAATAGATATGATAGATGTCTGGATGATGTGAAAGAAAAAGTATATACGAGAGATATCTTTGAGAGAGATTAGTACTGAAGGGGTCAGACCCCATTAAAAAAATCTTAAGGTCATGATATTATTCCGGAGGGTTTCGCTAGCTATGTTTTATTCAGAAAAAGAAATTTTTCTGGAATATGGTGTTGTAATTATCGCAGATGACAGTGCGAAACCATTGGATTTTTGATTTATTTTGCAATTTCGCGTCAGTTTTTGTCGCGTCATGTGTCTTATTATATGGGATTATCTGAAACATCACAGTATATGGTGGACTAGGAAGGGAATATGGGTGCAACGTATACTGTGAAAAAGCGTAAGATGCTTAGTAATATGATATGTATGACTGAAGGGGGCAGACTCCATTAAGAAAAAGTTAAGAAGATAAAAAGGAAGAGGATATGTATGAGAACGTTATTCAGGTACAGGTCATTTAACACGGAAAAACTGAATGATTATAGCTATATTCATCAAAGGGTAATTGACATTGAAAAATGGAAGTTTGAAGCTTTTGAAGGGTTGGTATATCCATCCTCACCACTTTATTTCAATGACCCCTATGATTGCGAATTTTGCTTTCAGTCAGATGCATTGGAAAGTGTACTTGATAGAGAAACTTATATACATCTTTTGGAAAGAAAATTTTCACTTAAACAGGAAGAAAAAAATAGAATTCTTTATTCGGATAATATTGAAAGGGCGATGAAAATAGTTTTGCAAGCGCATGGAGGAAGTTTATCTGACTCTTGGATGAATATTTTGCAGAATGGATTAAATGATTGTATGAGTATAATTAAGGATGCAGTAAGAGTCGTTTGTTTATCTGAGGTGTATGATTCTATGCTTATGTGGAGCCATTATGCTCGGAATCATACTGGATTTTGCATAGAATATGATTTTAAAGAAAGTGATATGTTTTATAAACATTTATATCCAGTAACTTATACAAAGGATAGATATGCTGTTTCTAAAGCAGATATGTTAAGTGAAAATACAGAATGGATTTATAAGACGACTTGTCGTAAATCCAATGTTTGGGCATATGAGAAAGAATGGAGAATTGTGACAGCTAATTTCAATAAAGTAATGCCGCAAAAATTAAAATATCCAAATGGAAAATATGTCTTGGATTTGAAAGAGAATATAAAGGCATTTTATTTAGGTGCGAAAATCTCTGAGAATTTTAAAGAAGAGATAATACAATTTGGAAAAAAGAATAGTATTGATATTTATCAGATGGTTTTATCGCCAAGTACATATGAACTGAATGCAAAGAAAATTATATGATGACGTAGACTGAATGGGTCAGACCCCATTAAGAAAAGCTTAAGGTCATGATATTGTTCCTGAGAAGGTGGAACTGATTAACCAGAAGAGACTGAATGGGTCAGACTCCATTAAGATTGATAGATTAAGTTAGGATATGGGCAGTGAAAAAACATTTTTAAGATGTTGGTGAAGAGGGGGATATAGGGAAAGATTACAGTGAGAATAAAAAATGATTTTCAATTAATTTGTAATAATTTGAACCAATGTAAAAAAGAGTGCTATTGTAATCCTATAGTATGCTCAAGAGCATTTTTAAGATCATATGTAAAAAATGATTTAGATTTATTGATGAAGATAAAAGTGGAAGCAGAAGAGTATGATAATGGCAATATATTTAAAAATAATCAGATAAGCATACTGATGTGTTTTATAGCGACTAGTAGTTTGGTACTAAATATGGAAAAAGAAATGAGAAATACAGTACTTGTTGTAGTAGAAATACAAGTTTTTTTGGCGGTATTAGTATTTTTGATGATATTAGCATCGGAAAAATTAGATAAAATACAACGTTGGAGAAAGTATATATTAGTTGCTATTGATGAAATAGAGAAAGAAATTAGAGAGAATGTTGAAGGAGAGACTGAAGGGGGTCAGACCCCATTAAGAAAAGCTTAAGATTATGATATTATTCCTGAGAAGGTGGAACTGATTAATCAGAAGAAGTCACCAATTCAGGATGATTATATTGAGAAATATTTGGCAGAGAAAGATTTGAATCTGACTGCAACATTAGATGCCGAGGCGGCATACAAAGACGCAGATTTTGTAGCTATTGCAGTGCCGACCAATTACGATTCCAATGCATCAAGGCAAAAGGCGCGACCGTAATCATTTACGAGCCAACACTGGAAGGTGGCACAACATTTTTCGGAAGCAAGGTGGTCAATGATTTGGAGGAATTCAAGAAACAGAGTCAGGCGATTATTGCCAATAGATATGATAGCTGCCTGGACAACGTGAAAGAAAAAGTGTATACACGAGATATCTTTGAGAGAGATTATATAGGCGAAATAAGAAATGGGATAGAATTATAATGGACAAAACAATTATAGAAAAAATATATAATGATGTTTTTCTTTATATTCAACATAGCAATATTGATTTATTCTTATGTGGAGGAGCAAGTAATAAATCATATACATCAAACCGTGATGAATTAAGAAAAAGACTGGAAAAAAATAAAAAACTTTCTATCTTTTATCCAGAAGATATGTTTATGGAGTTGTTAAGCAGAAAAAAGTATGATTTGTTTACATTAGAGAATTTTTTGGCTGAAAACAGTGATTTGATTATGATTGTTTGTGAAAGCCCAGGTTCCTTTACCGAATTAGGGGCTTTTACAAGTAATGAGAAGACGCTAAAAAAATTGGTTGTTTTGATTCAGAAAAAATATAAGAATGACAAAAGTTTTATTATGCAAGGTCCTGTTAGATATATAGAAAAGCGTGACAAGAAGAATGTAATCTATTTTAATAATGATTTAGATGATATGGAAAAAGTAGTTGAAGAATATCTGTCATCAAAGTATTGGTTTTATAGAAGTAAGAAATATACAAGAAAATACGGCAATTATACAAAAGAAATAAACTTGATATCAGGGCAGTTTTATTTTATACTATTACTGTTATATTTTTTTAATAAAATAGAAACAAAAGAAATGAATGAAGCAATTAGATATATTTATCAAGAAAGAAGATTTGAAGCAAATCAGTTTGAAATTCTTTATACAGCAGCATTAAAAAGACTATACAAAGAAGGAATGCTGATAAAAAATATTGAAAAAGGGTTGAATTATTATAAGTTGTCAAAAAAAGGTTATTACGCAGTAAAAGATTTATTAAATGATATTATGATAGATAATCGAGATAAATTAGTAAACAGAATTCGACTTGACATTATTTCTGCTCAATATCGTTAACATCATAATCTTAGAACGTTACTGATACATATTTTTGTTGAAGTTTATGGGGGACGGTTCGTCTTCCGGAGCATATGAACATGACCAGAGTTGGTCAAAACCATGGTAAAATTCCACGACAGTGAAATCCTACCATGGTTTTGACGCAAAATAAATGAGGTAAGAAAGTGGTGTTAACGATTTGAAAAAATATAATAACAAAATGGTAATTGAATCATTAGGGTTGCCAATGTTTGAGGATATAGAAACATTGGCAGAAGAAACAAGGCTAACAGAAAAATTAGTGTTTTTTTAACCAAAGAGGATGCAAGAGGGCGTTACAAAAAATTTTATATTCCCAAAAAAGATGGAACATCAAGAGAAATAAATGCACCATGTATGTCTTTAAAAGTAATGCAACGTTGGGTGTTAGAGAATATTTTATATAAAGTAAGAGTTTCACAATATAGTATAGGATTTGTAAAAAATGAAAAAGGATCACCATTGGTACAATGTGCTGAACGCCATAAAAATAATCTTTATATACTAAAAATGGACTTGAAGAATTTTTTTCCTTCAGTGAAGAGAGGTAGAGTTTATAATCAATTTTTACAATTAGGATATAATACGTACGCATCTAATTTGCTGACGAATATATGTACATTAAATGGAAGTCTTCCACAGGGAGCGGTGACATCTCCATATTTAGCAAATTTAGTATGTTATAAAATGGATATAAGAATTGCCGGATACTGTAATAAAAGAGATATAACGTATACCAGATATGCGGATGATTTGGTCTTTTCATGTGATAACAGAGATATGTTACGAAAAATATATGGAATGATTAAGAAAATTGTTGAAGATGAAGGTTTCGTAGTTAATGAAAAAAAGACCCGATTCTTATCACCTAAAGTGCATAAGGAAGTTATTGGGGTAACAGTAAACGATGGGGTTATAAAAGCACCTAAGGAAATGAAGAGAATGGTTAGGGCGATGATTCACCATGAAATAGTGACAGGTGACTATTCGGATAATGAAAAAATTAGAGGATATATTGCGTATATTGATTCATTAGAGAAAAATTATCGAAACAAAATTATAAAATACATTGAAAAATATTTAGATGATACCATTACATTATTTCCAGAATTAGTACAAAAATTTATCCAGAACAAATTATACAATCAAATTCCAAATATGAAAGAACATGATATATTAAGCTTTATTGCTATGGAAGATGCAGAAAACTATTATAGCATGGTGGTAAATGAACGAGAAGAATATTTATCTAGGCATGGAATTGTTATATGAGTTTTAGTGTGTTTTTGGCTTTGAAAATTTCGAGTTTGAGTATGAACTAATTACGACTTATAAAAAATGTTTGCTGGAGCTGTGATGCAGATATGCGGTAAACGCAAAATAGCAAGTACCTGTTCAAAATCATCCAATGTGAGATAATAGACTCATTACTACAAAGTCCAAATAGTTTAGTACTCAACTTTTTAGACTTTACCACAGGAGGTGAGTCATGAAATCTCACACAAGTTTAGTTGCACAACAAACCCGTCTGAGTGAATGGGCTGATCTGATCAGAGACTGTCAAAACCGTCCACAAGGAATGAAGATCGATGAATGGTGTCAACTGCATGACATTACAAAAGCGAGTTATTACTGGAGACTCCGAAAAGTCCGTGAGGCTTACCTGGAAACTGCGGAGCAGACACAAACATTTGTAGAAGTTCCTTCTCCTGCAATCCATCCGGTAAATATGACATCGGAACATAAAATTGCTGCTGTGGTCAGAGGTAGAAACCACCTTACTTTGGAAATCACGGAGCAGGCATCTGCCTCATTTCTAAAAACACTTTTGGGAGTGATCAGCAATGCTCAATGATGGCTCTGGGTTCAAAAAAGTGTATCTGGCGACTGGATTTACAGATCTGCGCAGAGGAATTGATGGCTTAGCCAGGATTATACGTTTTCAGTTCCAGTTGGATCCGTACGATAAGAATACATTATTCTTATTTTGTGGCAAACGCACGGATCGCATAAAAGGACTTATCTGGGAAGGAGACGGATTTCTCCTTCTGTACAAGCGGATTGAAAACG
>NZ_HF986176.1:16910-32842 GCF_000431435.1 Veillonella sp. CAG:933 | reverse complement strand
CTTTCTACACACACTTTTTGTCCTATAACTCTGCTTAGCTTGTAAACTAATGACATACACAAAAATCCCGTAACCGATGGCCCCCATCGATTACGGGATTTTTGCTGTCATTTCAAACTTCTATTTGCATTAACACTTTATATATTTCATGTTAACGAGTTATAAAATTAAAAGCTCGTCCCATTAATGCTTTTTTATACGCCCGAGTCATTGCTTCCACGCTTACTAAATCAAGACTGTCATCATACGATTCAATTTCAAAATTGCAAACGGCTTGAGCTGCTTTCTTATTTTGCATCACTGCATAATTATAGGATAACTTCTTTTCTAAATCTGATAAATTAAATGAATAACTCATAATTAATTCCTCCTCCAAATTAGAACTATTTCTTTTCTCTGTTATTATCATACGCCTCTCACATCAAATGTCAACCCTTCTGAAAACTTCAAACAAATAACTAATAACTGCCAGTTATGTAGGGCTATGAATTAAAGTTCTTACTCGTCAAAAAAATAATGGTCTATTGTTACTGTTCATCTTTTTATACCCCTCCTCACACAGCCGAATTTAAAGTAAAAATAATACCGCACAATACCCACTGTTGTGCGGTTTTCCATAACTTCTTATTATATACTGTTAATTGTTAACCAAAAGCAATATATAGATTCTCGTCATAACTGCGCTTCATGAGGAAAAAAGGCATTTCAATTGTCAGCCCTCTCAAAAATTGTCTTCCTACATGACTAGCTTTTATAGGTAAAACTTCGTTTTTTCACAATAATAGGATTTTTAACAATAACAATTCAAACATAACATCTTGACTTTCGTCATTGAACTTTGATGCCCATTGTGGAAAAATGCCCCATGAGATACCATCTAATCAAACGAAATGTGTAGCTATTAATCATTAAGGAGGTCCCTCATGAACACTGAAACAATGAGCCTACGTAAAGCCTTAGGTCAAAAGAAGTTATTAGACAAACAAATCAAAGCCATGATGTCCGAAAAGTTCGTCACTTCCGAATCGGCCCAGACGGCTGTTATCGACGGCTTACCGCTTAATGCCTGGCAAGACGAAGTGAAAGCCAACTATCAGTCGTTAAACGACAAAATCCGTCGCCGCGAAGCATTGGCCGTGGCCATCATGGACGCCAATGTGAATAACTTTGTAGAACTGCCCCGTTTCATCACCCTCGATGAAGAACACACAGGCACAGAAAAAGTAAGCTTTCGCCGGCGCCATTGCTCGCAAAGCTTACTACACAAATGAACTGTCCTATATCGTTAACGAATTGCGCCAGAAGGTAACTAATGCTACCGAGCAGTTTGATTTTATCAATGATCTATGTGAAAGGACCATCAGAGATCGTATGGCGCAAGAGTTCGGCACGGTTAATAACGCCAGTGCCAAGTCCCGCGAAGAACGGGAAACTACCCTTCGCAAACAGTATGAAGCCGTTTTCTACGATCCGGCCGATATTGTGAAAAAAGCGAAGCTCGCCAAAGAGCGCATCGAGAACTACCTCGAAGAAATCGACGCCATTTTGGGCAATGCCACCGAAATGACAACAATTACCGTATCGTACTGAGTTAAAATGATATACCTCTGATATATCGCGACTTTCGTTATATCAGAGGTACGTCATCAAACTATTCAAGTTATATATTATGTGCTTTTTAACAAATGAAATTTGCCGGGTTATCGAAAAACATTAAATATGGTTTGCCGGATTTTTTGGAGCAGGGTTTTACCGGTAAAACTAAAACTCTACCATTGCCTAAAATAGGATAAACCAAGGCACTTTATTGTCTGGTTGTAATTATGCTGCCATGAGCAGTTGTGGTCTGCAGGGAGCCTTCAACATACAAAAGTCCCTGCACTAATCATTAACCATTAACTGTTAGCGTTAAGCTATTAATCATTAAACTCATCGTTAACTGTTACCAATAAGCTATTAATCAATAAAGGTTAATCATTCTGAAATCTTGGAGACAGATTTTCGCTACCAAACCAAAGCCCAATGTTTTGCACCAAGCAGATAATCCGGCATTTTTATTTCATTCGTATTTTACAGGCCTTTTTGAGGCCTTATTATTTTGTCCTTATTTTTAATCTGACTATCTTGCTTCCCCTAATATAATTTATGGTTAGCCGTCAAATACATAACCCTCCGATGTGTAATAATAGTATTCGAAAGAAACTATATTGCAAACCGGAGGGTTAAACGTTATTATGAAGTTAACAGATTATTCTCCTATAATCTCATTCAATGCATTCTTACTATGGCAATTCAACTATTCTTGAGGCAACAATTTAACTATTGTTGTTGCGACAATTCATACAATTTAGCCACTCGTTTACGCAGTGGCGGATGATCGCTGACCAGTTGATTGATAAAACCTTCCGTATCGCCGTAGCGTGTCAGTTTTGCCAACGCCGACGCGAGTTCCTGCCCGAGCCCCAACTCATGAGCAAAACGATCGTCACGATATTCGGCAACACGCGAGCCAAACGGCGCTAACAACACATAGCCGAAATTAGCGATACTATGCAGGATTCGTACAATAAATCGTATAAATAGGATAAAGGCCATAAAGATAACTGCCAAAATATTGATAAACGGAATGTAGCGAAGTATATTATACACCATCGTAATCATCCAAACGATTAATTCAAAAGCAATTATGATAGCGTTATACACATTGAGCATGGCCACCGACGTCATACCGTAAGTGGTATCGCGATGAATCAAATGGCTGAGCTCATGCGCCAGAATCCCCTTAAGTTCAGCCGAGTTCATTTCATTAATCAAGCCCATCAACACGACTACCCGGTCATGGCCTAGGGCAAAGGCATTAATCTGATTGCTGTGCTGCACATACAGCCGATAGCGCCCCGCATCAACGCCGGCGCGATTGCACACATCTTGCCAACAGGCATCTAAATAGTTTTTCAAATCACCTTCCGGTTTGCTAATAGCTTTAATTTTTAAAAACAAGCCCTGCACCGGTGGCAATTGGAATAAGATGATGGCGACTAAAAAGAAAAGTGCCACCCAAGTGCAAGATATGGCAAAGCTGTGTGTCGGTAAATTGTATTTTTGCAAAAAATCTAAAATAAACGGCTGTTCCAATATGGTCGGTTCCCCAAAAAGCGCAAAGATATTATTGATAAAGTGCAAAATAACCGTTCCTACCAAGCCATAAATGAGACCGGTAATTATAAGCAATAGAATTCCCATGCAATATCCCTTTCTATTCGCACTACCTCTGATGTTTTAAACGTATTACCGGTACGTCCAATACCATACCTAAACTTACGATATATTCTTTATTCTTATCTAGATTATACCCCAAGACAGGAGTAACGACCATGATTTATTTCACCAGCGATCTGCACCTAGGCTATCCAAAAGTTATTAAAAAACAGAAATCGTCCGTTCGACACGGTTGAAGAAATGAATGAAACACTCATCGCCAATTACAACAGCCTTGTTTCTAAAAAAGATACGGTGTATCTCTTAGGGGATTTAACGCAAAAACTAGAACCACAGGAGGCTAATTCCTTACTGAGTCGTCTAAATGGTAAAAAGACGCTCCTCATAGGCAATCATGATAAGTATAAGAAATATGATGCCAAAATTTTTAAAGAGATGTGTGATTATAAATATTTGACTGATAAAAAAGTCCCTATCGCCTTGATGCATTATCCGATTTTAGCGTGGAATCGCTATCGTCACGGCAGCATGATGTTGCACGGTCACATCCACTCAACGGGCGAGTATAACGAACGAAATCGAGTGGAAGGCATTCGACGCTACGATGTGGGCGTTGACGCCAATCACTTCTATCCTGTTTCTTTGGATGAAATATGGGAATTTTTTGAGATTGAATAAAAAGGAGTTAACCTATGATTTTTGTTACAGGCGATCTTCATGGTGAAAAAGAACAAATCCAAGAATATATCAAAGTATTAAGCGATTGCACTAAAGACGATATTTTGATTGTCGCCGGTGACTTTGGCATTCCTTGGTACAGTCGTGCCTTAGACATGCACTATAAAGACGATAAGTTATTAGACTTATTAAGAAATGCCCCTTTTACAACTTGCTTTGTTGACGGCAATCACGAAAATTTTGACTTACTATATAGCAATCCTGTCATTGAAAAATGGGGCGGCCGTGTTCATGATTTGGACGGTATCTACCACCTCATGCGCGGCGAAATTTTTACCATGGAAAACCAAACTATTTTCCCCTTCGGCGGCGCTGCCAGTGTGGATAAACAATACAGAACGCCGAGCATTTCATGGTGGGAGCAAGAAAACTCGACATCTGAAGAACAATCCTATGCTATTGAAAACTTGAAAAAGCACAATTTTAACGTAGATTACGTCATCACCCATCAGGCACCCAAACAATTTATTCATATCATTCGTCATTTACTTTTTAATAAAGTCAACATTACCTGCCCGACACAGGAGTTCTTGACCAAGCTAAAGCCGAAACTTACTTTTAAGAAATGGTACTTCGGACATTATCACGATGATATAAATTCTCCGATTGATAGAGCCAGACTGCTGTTTGATGAGATTGTTGATTTGGGGACGTAAAAAATATTGATTTAATAGCAAAAAATGAGATGCAAGTTAAACTGCACCTCATTTTTTATTATTTAAGTATCAATTAGAATTCCGCTTCCTCTTGGAAAAGTTCTTTATTAATGGCACTTAACCCCAACCCTACTAGGCCAAAAATCCAGGTAATCGGATGAGAAGAAAATCGGTTATAATTACGTGCTTGGCGGCTATCATGAATTCCTGTTTTACACCAAATAGCAAAATGTTCACAATTATTGCCCAGCAAACTATAATTTTCTTTCTTCGGCGCATTTAAACGTCCATATGCTCTTTTTACAGTCTCCTCCGGTGAATAAAAATTATATTTACCATCTTCAAAGGAACAATAATCATCAATAACAGACAACAACTCTTGTGGCGGAATCGTATATATTTTATCCTCACACCTAAATTTTTCAACATCAGTCTTAGCAATTCGCGGATCTTTATATCCTGTAACTTTGTCAATAAAGTTACTATCAAAATGAATGACGTTTAATTCTCCCACATAAATCCCAAAATGTGAATAAAATCCTCGATCGCAAAAAATAATGTCTCCTGGAATAACTTTTCTTCCCATAATCACTAACCTCCCCATTAGATTTCTTTACATATGTATTTTGGAAATTTCAATGTCCGTTGTGCCTAATTTAGTATATTTCATCTTATTCCACCTTCTCAATCGTAGCCGTAAAATCGCCCTTCATGCCGGATAGAATTTCCATCCCCGACTCTACACGGCCTAATTTAATTAGCCCCGGTGAATTTCCAAAGTCTTTATAAAAAATGCATAGATTGCCCCATGGTGAGAAGTAGCACAAATCACCTACATCGGGATCCGTTGCATCCGGTTCGCCTTTAGTCGGCAGCTTTTCAGGTGGATAGGCAATTTTCTCGGTACTGTTATAATCTGAAAAACTCAGCGTCATAGGAAGTGCTTCGTAAAGGGCATTGGCCGTTGGTGTATCATAGAGAACAATAGAAATCTCCTGTCCTTCGACGGTCATTTTTAATTTACGATTCGTTACATTTGGTGTAGCTTGTTGCGTTTTCACAACACTCGTGTCCTCTTTGGCATTCGAGCTTACAGCTTCTTTAGCATTCGAATTCGCAGCCTCTTTAGCCGTGCTCGACTGGCCGGCACAGGCCGTCAATATGGTAACAATCAGTGACATTGCCAGAAATACAATAACTTTTTTCATAAAAGCCCCCTCTTTTCTCAATGAAACTGTATCCAAAAGGCAAATACTCCATTCTCTTAATACCTTTATTGTAACTATATTTAGTTCATATTTCTAATACTTATCTCTCATTATTAGTTATGCCTAAAATGTATTTCTTAGCGAAATCAATAAATCTTGCTGTAGCTAATGAAAAAATATACGTATTTACTTCTTCACCAATTCATATCGTATATTACGGCTTCCACCAATCTGTACAATCTGCCCCTTATCTATCATTGATTTCAAAATACGCCCCGCCGTAGATTGACTAACACCCAATAATTCCTGAGTTTCTTTGCGAGTAATCACTTGCTTCTCCGCCAAGTGATGCATTATTCTTTCCTCATTCGAACTGCCAAACGGAACCACTGTCTCTCTAATCGCCTGTGGTTTCTCCGTCACTTCTCTCATAGTATTGACATTAGGTAGAATAATTTTAAACGTATTATTAGTAACTCGAAGTTGTGGCTGTAACGGAGCACCGACGTATGCATCCATAATTTTTTGCATACCTGTGCCATAAGCTTCAATGAGTTCTAAACGGTAAAAAACATTAGCCAGGTTCGGATTACGACACACCGAAACACCTGCTGTCACATCTTCTAACTCTAACCCGGGGAGCAGACCACCCAAAGAAACAAATTCTAACCTGTCTTCGAAAATACTGATTAATGTACTGGCACTAAATGAATAGTCTCGGTGAACTAACGTATTAAGTAATGCCTCGCGAACTGCAACTTCCGGATAATCTCGGGTGTCGATACGCCGAAGTTTTTCAAAAGTTGAACCGATTTGATTATGTAAATCAATATAATCGTAAACTTCATTCATTTGTTGCATAAGCGAACCGGAGAATTCTCTACGATCTTTAAATATATTTTGATTGGTTCCTTGAAATATGGCTGCCTTGATAGTATAAGGACACTGTTCAGATAGGAGTAAGCCCAAGTTCGTATATAATCCATCAGGAGATACTAGTTTTAAAGTTTTCAGCTGAGATGGCCCAAATGGAACCCTTCGAAGATCAAACTCTTTTTTGGTGGCTTCAAAAGTTAACTCCTGATTAATAGAACGCATATCCTCAAAGCTATCGTATTCTTCTTGAAAACTCATTCTACTCATTCCTTAGATTTCCCCCATCTATATTCTAACCAAATTCTAACTTTCTAATCACTTTCTAATCATTTCTAACCACATTCTAACCATTCTCATTAACAATGTCAATTAATATTTCTCAGCTCTCCATTATTAGGTATTTTAGAATATGAAATCTATGTAAAATAAAAAAGTAGCGAGAACCTAGCAAAAACAGGCCGTAACGAAATGTATTTTTCTACTCGCATTTCGTTACAGCCCGTTCGTATTACTTCTTAATATTAATCTTTGTCATTATTCGACTTAGAGTCTGCATAATAGTTAATTAAGCACCCCTTAGCAATAATAGATTTTTCTTCATTGCTCAAATAGCCTAGGTGTAATGTAATTTCTTCTTTTTTCCCATTATTAATCACATAAGCCTTAAAGTCGTCACTATCACTTAATAAGATAGCTCTTACATTAGGTACAAATACATAATCCCCTACCGCCAACTTTCTAGAGTCAGTTTCACTTGTTACAAATGGCAACATCCCCCAATTAATTACATTTGAACGATATCGTTTAGTAGCATATTCTAAGGCAATATTGGCTCCTCCACCTAATACACGCTGACAAGATGCAGCTTGTTCACGAGCGGATCCATCACCCGGTTTATTGGCATAAATCATGCTTGCTACAAGTGTCGACTTAGACAAATCATCTAATGATTTACCAAGATTCAAAGCGTCATTAATCATTTGATAAGCATTTTGTAATTCCAAATTAATAACTCCATCTTGACGGCTTTTTTCCCAGTCTCTTACTGTCTTAGCACGACCAACATATTCCGGCACTTTACGACTTAAAGCAAATTCTGAAAGTGCATAAGGATTTGAACGATAAGAGGAGGTTTCCCCAGATGGGATTAATTCATCAGTGGTTGTAACCGGATCATCAATGTATGCAGCTACTTTTAACAAAATATTATCTGTTAATGCTTCAATTTTTGGCCATGCTTTAATTGATGGACCATATACAAGTTCTTCAGCTGTATTCGCATCACCATAACCTTGATAAACCTTATTAACATATGGTTTATCATTAAAATGATAGGAAGCTATATTATCATCATAATCAACTTCAGTGGCTGCTGTTAAAGCGCCCTTATTAATTGCTGTAGCCGCTATAGATCGTGCGTCCATCAGTGCAACCGAGGAAATTTGTCCCTGTCCCGGTTTGGAACCTTCACGATTAGGAAAATTACGCGTTGCATGTCGAGCAGATAGCCCACCATTATTTGGGGTATCACCAGCACCAAAACAAGGACCGCAGAATGCAGATCGAATAATAGCACCGGCTTCCATTAAATCACCTAGAGCACCATTTCTCATAAGTTCTAAGTAAATTGGCTGGCTGGATGGATACACGCTAAAGGCAAAACGTTCTTGTCCAACACCTTTTCCCTTTACAATATTAGCGGCCGCCATAATATTTTCATATAAACCGCCGGAGCAGCCTACAATTATTCCTTGATCTACATGAAGTTTATTCTCATGATATTTTTCCGGTAACATAAGACGTAATTCTTTATTATCCAATTGATCTACTGCATTTTTTTCAATTTGACGCAATAAATCTTGACCGCCTTCATTCAACTCTTTAATTGTATATACGTTGCTTGGATGGAACGGCATAGCAATCATACTTTCCACTTTATCGAGTTCTACTTTAACTAAACCATCATAATAAGCAATATTACCCGGCTGTAATAATTTATAATCAGAACCTCGACCATGAATTGTTAAAATTTCTTTAGTCGTATCATCTGTGCACCAAATTGTAGTAAGACAGGTCGTTTCCGTCGTCATAACATCGATACCATTGCGAAAATCCATGGATAAATTATGTATACCAGGTCCTACGAATTCCATAATTTTATTTTTAACAAAACCATTTTTAAAAACAGCTTTCTCTATAGCTAAAGCAACATCTTGTGGTCCAATGCCATGACGTGGCTTACCTGTCAAATAAATGGCAACTACTTTTGGTCGTTGAATATCATACGTACGGCCTAATAATTGTTTAACTAACTCCGGACCGCCTTCGCCGATGGCCATTGTTCCTAATGCACCATAACGAGTATGACTATCTGAACCTAATATCATCTTCCCACATCCTGCCATAGTTTCACGCATATATTGATGAATAACAGCCAAATGAGGTGGCACATAAATACCGCCAAAACGCTTAACCGCAGACAAACCAAATACATGATCATCTTCATTAATTGTTCCGCCAACGGCAGCTAAACTATTGTGACAATTAGTTAAAACGTAAGGAATAGGAAAACGATCTAACCCGGATGCTATTGCAGTCTGAATAATCCCCACATACGTAATATCATGCGATGTAAGTGCATCAAATTTAATACGTAAAGACTCATCCCCTTCACTAGTTTGATGTGCCATCATGATTCGATACGCCATGGTTTCTTTAGCGGCTTTTGTTTCATCAAACTCTTGACTACGCGAATGGTTTACAACGGATTCCTTAGTGACAATCTTGTTTCCATTTTCTAAAAAAATGCCATCTGAAATTAATGTTACTGCGTTCATGTCCCTACCTAACCTTTCTTTTTTATTCCAACGCTTTATATACTTTACTATCGAACATTAACTATAAATTAACCTTGTATCTCAATGACGGTTCTTATATAATTGATATAATAAATATTTATCGGAGGATTTCATGGATACAAAAGACTTTATATTGCTAAAAACTTTATATGAAGAAAAAAATATTACTTATACGGCAAAACGTTTATTTATGACCCAACCGGCCTTAAGCGAACGTATTAAACGTCTTGAAAAAGAATTTAATTGTAATCTGATTATCCGACAACCTCGTGGTATTGCTTTTACTTCGGAAGGCGAACAATTATATAACTATATGCAAGAGGCTGACAAAGCCTACCAAGCTATAAAAAAACAATTAAGTGCTACCGGCACTGAAATCAGAGGCACATTGCGTCTTGGTTGCTCTAATATTTTTGCCAAATACCACATTCCAAAAATTCTGTCAGCCTTTTCTCTAGCCTATCCATATATTGACATCAATATGTACAGCGGCTTAAGCTATCGCTTGTATCGACGATTCTTAGAAGGCGAATTAGACGTTACTATCGTTCGTGGTGCACACGATTGGAGCGAACATCATCTGGAACTCTTAAGTGAACCATTATGTTTGTTCAATAAATCAGAACTTTCATTTGAAAATTTACCACAACACTCATATATTCATTATCAAACCGATCCTAATTTACAGCAAACATTAGATGATTGGTGGTATAGTCATTATCAAACGCCCCCTAAAACTTCCATCGAAGTTGACGACATTGATACTTGCATAAAGTTAGTTCGCCAAGGCTTAGGATTTACTCTTCTCACAGAAAGTTGTGCCCAAGATGTTCCCGGTATCTATACCGCTCCACTAATTACTAAATCCGGTGATCCTTTACTCCGTACTACTAATTTATACTATCGAAATAACTATACATCAATGACACCGGTCAAAGCTTTTATAGACTTCATTATGAATTGGAAGTTGTAATTTTATATCCTATATTCTCTTTACAAATTTACTATATAACTAATTAGCAATATGTACAAATAATAAATAACTCAATTATCAATAAATTAAAACTATTTCTAATTTTATAGATGATTTACTTCTTATGGAACTAATTTAAGATATCTTTTCTTAAACAAAAAAACAAAGCGACTCGCCAATAATCCTCGAGTCGCTTATTTTTATATGAGCACTAATAAATCAAGGCAATATTGTTGTCTAAAACCTTTCGTGTATTTCATACCCATATAGAATTATTGAATATCTTTAATTAAATCGGCAAAACTATCGTCCAATATAATATTTCTTAACTTTTCTTCCGGAACTAGTTTTAAAAATGCATCCCAAACCTTTTCATAAGAAATCAATTTTTCAAACTGCGTATGTGGCCAATCGCTGCCCCATAATAAACGCTTAGCTCCAAAGGCGTCTATTAAGGCTGGCATCAATTCTTCGGCTAACTTAATATTTTCATCAAAAGACAATTCTTTTTTTAATCGATATGAGGCAGAAATTTTTACCCAAATTTGTTGGCTATTACCAACAGAAAGTAAATATTTAAACCCTTCATCCTCTAATAAATTTTCTGCAGTAGGTCTACCAAAATGATCTACTACTATTTTTACACCGGCATTTAATAAGTCATCAATTAATGGAGGTAACTGAACGGCATCAATATGTAACTCTACATGCCATCCTAATGTTTTTACATAATTAAGGATTTCAGGCCATTTGCCTTCTTTCAAATTAGGGATTTGACGAGCGTATAGATTAAGTCGAATTCCAATAATATTGTTTTTTGCCAATGCTTGTAGTTCTTTAAGTGTGATTGTTGTATCGACAACAGCTACACCATAAAGCTTATCCGGGAATTTCTTTATAGCGTTTACCATATAGGTATTATCAAATCCTAAAAAGCTTGGTTGAATTAATACGCCTTTGTCCATTCCTTTAGATTCAAAATTAGAAATAAATTCCTCAACCAATGCACTATAAGTAGGTGCATAACGTCTATCACTCGCTAAATTTAAATTAGGCTCAAATACATGTGCATGTGTGTCAACTCTCATATCTATACCTCTCTATCACATAATTAAATTAACAATAAATGCATAAATGATAGCAGCACCCAAACAAATAGGTACACCTCTAAAAATTAATTTCCCGAACATATCTACTCGTTCTTCTTCGCTTACTGTACTTAATACTAAGCTGCCACCCGAAGAAAATGGAGATATTGCAGTAGCTTGTGCCCCAATAACGATAGCTGAGAATAATACAGCCGCATCAATACCTGAAGCTTCAGCCAAATTAGGAACAAGTGGAAATAATGCCGGAGTTACTACACCCATAGTACTTGAAAAGAATGACATAAATCCACCAATAGCAGCCATTACAATAGGTACAACTGGAGCCGGAATCGTATCAGTAACAAATCCCGCAATTAATTTTACTGTTCCGGCTTTTATAGCTACTGATATTAACATCCCTACACCACAAATCATGATTAATGTACCCCACGGCACTTTTTTTATGACTTCTTTTTCATCACCCAAGTTCATCAATAAAGCTAGGACTGCAAAAACAACAGCAACTAAACCAACATCAATAGCTTTATCAAGAGTTTTTATAAGACCAACTTGCGGGAAAATAATGTGTAAAATAGGGAAAATTAATACAACTACAATCATAGATACAACTAAAGCTAATGTTTTTTTCTGAACAGCATTAAATGCTTCCGGTAAAGAAATTTCTACAACATCAGCATTACCTTTTTTACGTGTATTAAATAAGATTAACAAACTCAATACTACTATTGGAACAACAAATGAGGCTAAAAAGATTTGGAATTCAAATCCATATGATACAGCTTCATAACCTGCTTGATTCATTAAGCCAATAAAAACAACACCCCCAGGGCTAATCATAAAATTGTTACCACATAAAGCTCCATAGTTAACGGCCAAAGCGCCGATTAATGGACTTAACCCTGTCTTTCTGCATAGAAGCATAGTGATTGGTGTGAAAAAGGCCATTACTGCAAAGAATCCGGCACCTAATGCAGCTAAAATAGTGGCAGCTATAAAAATAGCAAATGGCAACAATTTAGGAACTTTGCGAGTTCTATATAGCATGTGCTGAGCTAACTTCTCTAATGTCCCATTAGTCATTGCAAAGTTATAGAATAAAGAAATAGCTAAGATTACAAAGAATATACTTATCGGCCACATTTTGATAATGTCGCCAGGCTTAATGCCTAAATAAAATGTACCAATAATATAAGCAAATACTATCCCAAAAAAACCTGTGTTAATTTTAGTCCTATACCCTAATGCAATAGCGAGTATAATGGCACATAAAATTAAAATGTTAGCCATACAATTCCCTCCTATCAATTACCTATACCCATCTTTGATATTCGTTGCGCGCAATTACATTTTCAAATACAGTATATAATCTAAAGTCATAAACAACAAATACTGATTACTTTGCATCTAATATAGATTATTTTTATGCCTTAAATAAACATCCATTACTATGATTAGATATCAGGAGAAAAATTACATACTATTAACTTTGCTAAAAATAAAAAAATATAGCGATTATACAGGCTATTCTGTACAATCGCTACATTTTTAAACTTAAAGAATATTTCTTTATCCTAATTTTTCTGATTCTTTTCTATTTTTCTTGATTAAAAACGTATCTGTATCCGCATCAGAATTCCAATGACATTCCATAACAATCACACCAAGAAAATACATTATCAAATTACTATCTATTCTTAAAAAAATCATCTTTAGAGATATTTTCATAAATTCGTTGCGTTAATGAATGATAAAAATTACGTTCATCTTTAGTAAATCCTTTAAAAAGCTTTTCATTCCATTCATCTAATACATTTTCAATATCTTTTCTCATATCACGAGCTTTATCTGTAGCATAAATATTATAAGCTCTACGATCCTCAGCATTATTTACTTTAGTAAAATATCCGGCTTCAATAAGTTTAGCCACAGCTCTTGCAGTAGTTGCTTTATCAATTTCTATATTATTAGACAATTGCTCTTGTGTAATTCCATCATTTCGTATAGCCTCCATAAAGAAAATATATTGGCCACTTCCTAGCTGATACTTCTTTAAATGTTCACTAAAATATACTTGACTATATCGATATAGCAATGAAATATATCTTGCTAATCTTACTCTTGCTCTTGCCACTTTTAAATCTCCTATTAATATAAAGACTTATCTCAAATAAAAACTCTTTATATTTAGTATATCATCTCAAAGCCAAATGATTAATCTAATTTTATATTATATAATACGTTAATTACAAAAAAGGTGATGAGCAAATGCCCATCACCCTCCTAGTATTATTGTAAAAATTTATACTATTATTTAATCAGCCCCTATTGACTTTTAATAATCCTGACTGTCCAAGTTTAATAAACTATAGTATTAGAAAATGCCCAATACCTTCCAATAGGTTTGTGAGAAAACTAACAACAAAATATACCCTACAATCGTTAATGGTATACCAACCTTCATACAATCTTTTGCTGAAAAAGTATCTGTTGCAAATGCAAGAATCCCCTGTGGTGTATTAACCGGCAAAATAAACCCAAAATTAATAACAAAATGAAATACCATTGTTAAACCAACAATATTTAATCCCTCAAGTGGTAATCCTTGTAAAAGAGCGATAACAATCGGAATCATTGCCGAAGCTATTGCTGAACCAGATGCAAATCCAAGATGAATAATAATAATAAATAGCGAAATAACTGCAAACACGCCAAAAATAGATGCATCAGCCAAGCCCATTCCGACTGAGATTTCATTAGCCAACCATTGTGCAGCCTTGGTAGTAAGTAAGGCAGAACCCATGCTAATTCCCACACCTAAAAGCATAAGAGTCCCCCACGAAATATGACTTTCTGCCTGTTTCCAAGTCATAATGCCTGTCCAAGGTAATAGCATTAAAGTTACAGCTAAAATTGTTGTTGTCGTTGTATCGAAATTATGTAAGAACCCTTCAGTTACCCATAGCAATATCAATCCAGCAGAAATTGCTAAAAGTTTCTTTTCGGCAGGCGTAACTGCACCTAACTCCTCTAACTTAGCCTTTATAGTTTCGGCGCCACCCTTGATTTCATCCAGTTCAGGTGGCAACATATACATCGCAATAAAGTACAATATAATAGACATAACAATAGCAAACGGAGCTGCCGCAATGAACCACTGCATCCAAGATATATTACCATTTAAAAGTCTTTCAATAAAACCCATTGTAACCATATTCTGTGCTGCCGCAGTTTTAATTCCTGTATTCCAAATGCTTCCAGTTTGAATAGTAACTACCATTAATAATGCAGCAAGCCTACTTCCGGTCTTCATCCCAAACGCAGAAACAATACCTAATATAACCGGGACCATGCATCCTACACGAGCAGTAGTACTTGGAACTAAGAAAGCGAGTATAATACCAACCAAAATCATCCCTGCGACTAAACGATTAGTCTTACTTCCGATACGTGACAAAATAAATAATGCAATTCGTTTGTCAAGTCCGGTCTGTGTCATTGCCGCAGCCAAGAATAATGCTGCACCAACTAAAATTGTAGCACTGGCTGAAATCCCCATAAAAGCCATTTTCAACGCACTGCCAGTACCATAAATTACATCAGGCTTGCCGACTTGAGGGGAAAACCCTACACATATAATCATTAATAATGAAAGAATTGCCGCACTAACCGGATAA
The DNA here is from genome assembly GCF_000431435.1 of Veillonella sp. CAG:933. NCBI lineage: Bacteria > Bacillati > Bacillota > Negativicutes > Veillonellales > Veillonellaceae > Veillonella > Veillonella sp. CAG:933. The sequence goes on along the minus strand of NZ_HF986176.1, from coordinate 17,531 downwards.
GATACGGCTTCAGTGAGCCAAATTATAACTGCAAAAACCAAAATACCTAACATTCTATGCCCTGCCGTTGGTAATTCAGTCGGTGTAGGTAACGCAAAAATTGCGGCCAACACTAATAACGCTATTAACATACCGTATTTTTTAAAAAATGGAACTTTCTTTTCGGTTACGATTTCCATGCTTATACTCCCTTCATATATAAACGGAAAATACCAGGAATACGAAAGTCAAAATTTTAATTATTTATTTTGCTGCATTTCAACAACCCATTGCGGAGCAAGTTGTGGTAATTCTGTGCCATTTTTTTTAGCTTCTCTATACGCTGCAATTGTTTTATTCCGATTATCTTCGTATAAAGCTTTTTCCTCAGCGGCACTCAAAACTATTTCTATATATTTTTTAGGTATTACACATACACCATCTGAATCACCACATACTAAATCTCCAGGCTCTACGACAACACCAGCACAGGTAATAGTTGTGTTGATATTTCCTTCGGCCTTTTTGATTGGTCCTCTCGGCATTAAACCTTTACTATATACAGGAAACTTCAGTTCTATAGTTCCATCAAGATCTCTTGTATAACCATCAATAACCATACCTTTAAATCCCACTGCTTGA
>NZ_HF986176.1:6289-16846 GCF_000431435.1 Veillonella sp. CAG:933 | reverse complement strand
CTTTCCCTATACCCTTTACCATCAATTACCATGATATAGCCATCTGCTTTAAAATTATAACTTGCTATATGAATTGGGTAGTTATTTCCCTCAGCCGCTTCTACAGTAAGAGCCGTACCAACCACTGTAGCTCCGCTTACACAGGGGTTGATGTCTGCGTCCATACAACCTCCATTAGGAATATCAATTTTAGCGGCTTTCACTCCATCCAAAATTAATGCTACATTTAATTTTTCAGCTCTTTTAATAATATCTTCCGGTAACAATGGTGCACATTCATTAATCATAGTTTTATCCCTCTTATTGATAATTCGGTCAGGAATTATCCCCTTTATCTAATCTATTTTAGAAATATAAATTTATACTAATTCATCACCTGCAATAGGAAAAAAGCTTGAAAATGCCTCTCCATATTTATAAGTCTGATTACCTGAAATTCTTCTTAAATGATTGCCTCGAAGATTTGCTCTTTCTGTATAATACTGAATGAGATGATGCTGTGCCTGGAAACACTGCATCGCCGCAACTTTTTGTTCATAAACCTCTGTAATATCTACTAACTCATCAGGAACAAATTGTGATAGTTCAGTTTGATGAGGTTCAAACCCAAATAAACGCATTTGTTTAGTCGTTGGAAGATTATCTACAATAACGCCTCTTGAATTTGAATGAATAGAGCATTCAAATACAAACTCTGATACATCATTATGATCAGGATTTAATATGTCTTTTCCTTTTTTATCATGCGTAATAATGATGTCTGGTCTAACTTCTCTAATTTTCTTTACCATTCTCTTTCGAATATCTTCCGTAAGATACGGTCTCATTGGATAATCTGGAAGATCCCAAAACTCAATATTTTTAACGCCAAGAATTTCTGCGGCTTTAGTTGTTTCCTCTAGTCGATTCTGCTTTACAGTATCATACGTGGCTCCTTCTTTTTTCCACTGTGCTGCACTCTCACCTCTAACCCCAAAACTTAAAACCACAACATCCACATTAGCACCATGTTTAATGTATTTTGCAATTGTACCACCCGATCTCCATACATAATCTGCTGCATGTGCACTTACTACTAAAATTCTCTTGCCTTCCATAATAGTTCCTCCTAAATTACTCTAATCATTTTACTTAAACCCAATACAATCTTTTATTCAATGTCATTTTTCCCCAATAAAATTTTTGGATTAATTACAACCATAGTTCGAATTTCATCCTCAGAAAAACCTTTTTGTAAAAGTCTTTCTGCAAACTCTGCTAACCCTTCGTCTGGATAACACAGTTTTGTATTACCAAGATCAGTGGCAAGAATACAATTATCTGGCCCTACTTGTCTTATCTGATCTGCCACTATGTCAAACGCTACCTTGTCCGTCTTCCATGTTGTATAACACTGTTCAATCTTAGCTCCATAATCAATAAACTTTTTTTGATCTTCAACGGAATAAAATGTAGTTGGAAATGTTGCATGTGTAATAAGTATATTTTTAACATTTCGTTTAGCTGCTTCAGGAACCAGCTTATAAGCTTCTTCATGAGAGATATGTCCGGTTGCTAAAATCAAATCGTATCTAGCTATAACATCTAAAACATCATAAACTTCTGGCTTCAACTGACCAAATTCATCAAGGATATTAATCGTAGGAACCTTAATTCCCGCATTCTTCATCTCAATTACAATAGACGCCCAGAAGGCTAATTTTTTATTTGGATCTCCATTAAATTGATGTGCCATTTCATGTTCACTGTCACAAGTAGGAAACCAAACCAATTTACAATTATCTCGAGCCGCCATTTCTACAGCCGGTGCATTTATTCCTCCGACTGAACTATTTAAAGTAATAGAGCCGATTGCATCACATTTCGGATAAAGCTTATTTATTAATTTTGCTCTTTCACCGGTTTGAGTCCAATGATTTTTTATAACGTATCCCGCCAGTGGACCATTCGTGCATCTTTCAGCCATTTCCAAGTCATCCATCTTTCTTGGTAACACATCCGGTGCAGAATGAACGTGTAAATCATAAGCCCCTTCAATTATTTTTTTTACATCACTCATAATTAACCTCCTTCAAAATACCATTAATTTCATCCCCGCTATAGTTTTTTATACGCCAGAATGCAAATTATTTAATACTTTTGTGTTTCTTGCAACATCATTATGACTGCATTCTATACCAATCATTCCTAAAAGTCAATAAAAATAATTGCAATAACATCTATTTCGCTCTTTCACATAAGATTGAAAAGGATATTTTATTCATATTTTAAGATTATAAATTCAATAAATTAAATATTTCTTCTTTATAAACCTATAACACTAAGAAATATGTATATCTTCGCCTTCAACATCCTCTTGCCATATAAATATTTTAGTTGCTATAGCATCTATATATACTACACCTAAAATCCAACAAACCACTACATACCACAACAAAACAGGCGCACTAAATTATCAATCCACAAAGCAACATTTCTGCACAACATAAACATCACCCCCCCAGAAATCATATTTATGCAGAAAAAAAATATACAAAAAAGCTGTAGCAAAATACCTATTAATCGAATTCTGCTACAGACTCGTCCTATTATTTATTCAAATATTCGCCTCTCATATCAAACAAAGTAAATTAAAGTTTTATTAAACTTCTCGACAGTACTATGCATTTCTTTTTAAATTTCTTCATAAAACTCAACATTCCACCATAAAATTTAGTCTAATCAAAAATCCGCTAGATCATCAAAATCAAATACTTACAAGATAAAAATATTATCTGCAAATACACACTTTTATGCTTTTACCATTTTACAAAAATCACATACGTATTTTTTATCTCACACGCTCCTTATTGAGTTCAATATTTGAATCAAATACACGAAAAAAGGCCTCTCGAAATTTCGAGAAGCCTTTATTTATCTGGTGCGCCTAGCAGGATTCGAACCTGCGCACCCGGTTCCGGAGACCGGTGCTCTATCCCCTGAGCTATAGGCGCATATTGGGATAACCTGATGTTTTCACAGTCACGAATCAAAACTAATACTTAATCATGAATCATAATTGCAAACCCCTTCAAGGTTACCCAATTATTATATCAGTGCTGATTATACACTGTCAAATACGGGCTAAGTCATAATCTAGCTATAATCTAGTTATAACTTAGCCGTACCGTATACACGGCTCAATCAAAACACAACCTCAACTTAGTCGTGTTTAAGCTGTTTATTACCGATACCTGTTTTGCGAAGAATTGCAAAGCAAAGGCTTAAAATAACAGCTACTACGGTAGCGAGGCCCATGCCTTGAAGGACAACCGGGCCAAGTGTTACTTGAGCGCCGCTGAGGCCGGTGATCATAACGATAGACGTCAAAATCAAATTATCAGGACGTGTATAATCTACCTTACGTTCAACGAGCATACGCAAGCCGGATGCTGCGATGATACCGAACAACAAGATACTTACGCCACCCATAACCGGTACCGGAATAGCGTGGATTAATGCAGCGATTTTGCCGATAAAGGAGAAGATAATCGCTAACACAGCCGCCCCGCCGATAACGTACACGCTGAAAACGCGAGTAATGGCCAAAACGCCGATGTTTTCACCATAGGTCGTATTTGGTGTCGCACCAAAGAAACCGGACAGAATGTTGGCGATACCGTCGCCCAATAAAGAGCGTTCCAGGCCCGGATCTTTCATGAGGTCGCGACCTACGATGTTACTGGTTACCACCAAGTGGCCTACGTGTTCCGCAAATACTACGAACAAAGCCGGCATAATCATCAAAATTGCGTTAATATTGAAAACCGGTGTGGTCATATGAGGCAAGGAGAACCAAGCCGCTTCGGATACTTTTGAAAAATCGACTACACCCATGATGGCCGCCAACACATAACCGGACACAACGCCGATTAGTACCGGAATTACCGCGAAGAAACCACGGAAAATAACGGTGCCCAAGATAGTTACAATCAAGGAGAACATGGAAATGGTCACAACTTGTGTGTGGGTCATGCCCAAGGTTTGCCAGCTGTCACCAACGATGCCGGCCATGCCCATAGCTACCGGACCGAGTTCCAAGCCGATAACGGCGATAATGGCACCCATGGCTGCCGGTGGGAATAACAAATCAATCCAGCCGAGACCAACGGCACGAACAATGAAGGACAATACTATAAAGGCTAAACCAAAGGCGATAAAACCGCCCTGTGCCGCTTCATAAGACATGCCGGCCGCCATAACGGATAATACCGGCGCGATAAACGCAAAACTGGAGCCCAAATAGGAAGGGATTTTCCCTTTACAAATAAATAAGTACAAAATGGTACCAATCCCGTTCATAAATAACGCCGTTGCCGGATCCGCTTTTAACAAGTACGGTACCAAAACGGTAGCCCCGAACATGGCGAATAAATGCTGGAAACTCAACGGCAACATGGCCGCGTTTGACGGCCGTTCAGATACGTCAATAAAGTCTTTCATTCCTCTAAATCCTTTCTGAAATCCTTTTAAACCCTTAATACTATAAAATATATAAACTTGCGTTTTAAAAACGCAGTCTAAAAACAGCCTGTTTGATATTAATATCAATAAAAGTTCAATTCATCAAGTGTCTTGTATACGATGAATTCATTCTGCTATCTTACGCGTCCTTACTTAACGCCACCAGCGGATGGTCTGAAACGACTACGCGTCTCTTCGCGAAGGGACGGTGCCACACCTTGTGCCCCAATCTGGCGATTAGCGAGCTCATTGCTGCGTGAAATGCTAAGCAAAATAGACACCGCAAAAATGTTCATCAATAACGAGGAACCACCATAAGAAACAAATGGCAATGGTACACCGGTAACCGGCAAAACGCCACAAACCATCAGCATATTGAAAAAGGCCTGCCCCCCAATGAGGCAAGTAATGCCGATAGCTAGTAGTTTTCCGAATAAATCACGGGCGTCAGCCGCCACACGCAAACCGTAAACAACAAACAGGAATATGACAATCGCTAAAAACAGCGCCCCCAATATGCCTGTTTCTTGAGCCCAAACGGCAAAGGCAAAGTCAGTATGAGCTTCCGGTAAGTAGAAGTACTTAGCCGTCCCCTCACCAAGGCCCTGGCCAAAAATCCCACCAGATCCGATGGCCACAAGACTTTGTACGCTTTGGAAGCTCTTGGTTAACGAATGGCCCCAAGGGTCCCACCACGCTAAAATACGGTCACGCCGATAATCAGAAACCCAAATCAAAACAATAAAACCAATTATCCCCATGAACCCGAGATATTTTAGTTGAGTCAAAGATGTTCGGCTCATTTTACCGATTATCATCAACAGTAAAGGGAATGCCAAAATTAACATGGCCGTCCCTGTATCCGGTTCTACCAGCGTAAGACCGGCAAATGCTATCGGCGCCCAAAGTGCTTTGGTTGGCCGATAGGTAAACGGCGGTGCAAATCGCCGCCCGTATAAATCGTGTTTTTCTAAAAGCTCTACATGAGGATAGCGCTTGCGCCAGTCTTCAATATATTTACAAGTCCAAATAATGCCGCCTAATTTAGCAAATTCCGACGGCTGAATCGATACGCCAAAAGGCAGGGAAATCCAGCGATACGCACCGTTAACTTGTACACCCGCAAAAACGGCTACCAATAAAACGATAAGAACCAAGGAAATTATATTTAAGAACTTTTCGTCTTTCAGCCTTCGATAATCCAGCCTATACACGCCTCGCCCTAAAAATAAACCGAGCGTTAAATATATGATATGTTTTACAATATTGCTGGAAAAGAACGAATCTTGACGCACTAAATCCACCGAGGTCGCACTATAGATATTGAGACTCCCGATAATAATCCAAATGCCTACCATAACCATAATGGCCTGCGCATCATTGCGGAACAGCGTTTTCAAACTGAACGAAGGTAATTTTTTAACCTTTTGCGCCATAATTACGCCTCCTCAGGTTTAATTGCTTCCAGGCGGAAAATCGGCTGTCCTTTTTTGCTAAATTTTTCTTCGTATTCAGTCATTACATTCGGCGTATCCGTGCTGTGTAAATCGTAAGTCACATTTTTTAACGTCCAGCCGCATTCTTTAAATTCTTCTAAGGAGAACAAAAAGAGTCCTTCATTATCTGTTTTGAAATGAATTTCGCCCTGTGGTTTTAGTAAACGAGCATATCTATCTAAAAACGTACGATATGTTAAACGACGCTTCGCATGGCGTGCTTTCGGCCATGGATCGCAGAAGTTGATGTAAAAACGATCGATTTCCTCCGGTGCCACAACGTCTTCAATGCCGGCAATATCAAATAAAGATACTTTGGCGTTTGGCAAATTGCGTTCAAAAATCTTCTGAGCCGCGTAATATAAAACGCCGAGCTGCACTTCAAAGCCTACAAAATTGGCTTCCGGGTGAGTTTCTGCCATGCCTGCAATAAAGCGGCCCTTACCGGTGCCAAGTTCAAAGTACAAAGGTTTTGTCGGGTCTTCGAACATCTCTCGCCACTTACCTTTGTGCGCCTCGTGGTTTTCTAAAATCACGTGGGAATCATATTCATGAATAGCCTCGTCAATCCAAGGTTTTCTACGTAATCGCATATTGTCTCCTTCACAACTTATGTTAAAATTCTCTATCTAATTAATTATATAGTATTGCTTTAAAATACTCAACGGAACAAGGGAAAAACATGATTCCCTTAATCGACTAAATTATTTTAGAGTTGTGTGATACAATTAAATTGAAATCACCGATAGCAGAAAATCGCATTTGCTGCCTTAATATGAAGAGTGCCTTGTCTAATCATGGGTTGCGTCCTTCCGGTGATTTCTTTTTTAAAAAAAAACTAAAAAACAAATGAGGCTGTATCAAAATGTAGATTTACCCACATTTTAGATACAGCCTCATTTGTTTGAGAAGAATAGTTATTACTGCAGATTTTAAAGTCAACCAGTGTCCCCTGCAGCCAATGACTGCCACGGTTAACTAAATCTACATTTGCAGGAACCACTTACTTTGGCTCCTCCGATTCACCTCCCGCCTTAACACTAACCATAGAGTAAATGCTATATACACCCTTACATTAAAGGTACTGCCAACTACTTTGCTTTGCCTATTGCAAAAAGCTTAACTACTTGTACACTTAACATCTTTTAAGCACTTGTTCGCTTAACATCTTTTAACTACTTACACATTCCCAAGTTTTTAAAAACTAACTTCTTTAAACTATCGGGCAGCCATTAAGGACTGAACCAATTCTTCCAATTTCTGGATTCGTTCGTTCTGACTTTCGTTCTGAGCTTTCAAATCGTCGATTTCGCTGGTCTGTTTTTCAACATACTCAATCAAACGGCCTTTGCTCATGCCTGCGTACGGATTGGAGTTACCGAACTTCATGCTGACGCCGACGTTCATCATGTTTTCCCCATTGCCCATAGAGCCGCCGATACTGAACAATGTATTTTCATTCGGACGATAGAAGGCACCCAAAGCTACTGCATTAGAACCGTGGTAAGTACCCATACCGGCCGTGAAGTTCCATTTGTTGTCAGGATCGTAATCCAGTGGATGTAAGGCTGCCAAGGCGACGGCACCGGCACCGGATTTATTGACTTTCGAGTCCAATTTGGCGATTTGACGAGCATTGTTCTGAACGGCTGTAGCTACGCCACCGATTGCGGTTGCCATTTCTTGACGAACCGTGTAAACTTGACCGGTTGTAGCAGCACTGGTTCCTTCCGCTGTAAGCTCAACAGCTTTCACATTCTTAATTTCCTTATCATTAGCATTGATGCCATCTTTGGAAATGTACGTCATGTTATTAACGGCAATGCTGTTACCAACCTTCAAGTCATCGTTTAAGGATAAGTTGTATTCGTTTTTGCCTTCCACTTTAACAGCGTTGATATTATCGTCACCATTAATCGTAGTAGCTCCGGCCGTACTGGCAATACTCTTAGCAAAGTCCTTCAACTGACCTTCCGTAGCGGCGCGATTATCGACAGCCTTTTCAGCATCCCAAGTTGTGTTAGTTAAGCCTGTAATTGTACGATTTGCCGTTTCACCTTCGCTTGGAGTTGTGCCGTCAATTGTAATACCACCTACCGTAATTTTTTCTTCAAGACTAACTTTTACGCCTTTTGTTGCATCATTAGCATCAACTTTTTCAACCTTAACACCAGTTTCCGGATCGCCGACTACATTGGCTACGCCCGCTTTACCTTCGATGTTTTCAATCTTAGTGTTGATGTTGCTAATGTCTTGGTTGATATTGGTGATATCATTGTTAATCTTAGTAATGTCTTGCTTAACATCGGTTACATCGCCTTCAACCTTAGTTACACGCTTGTCCAATTTTGTGATATTCTTCGTATTATTGGTAACTTGCTCTACGAATTCAGCGTCTAGAGCTACCTTGATGTCATTATTATCTTGGGTAATCTGAACCTTTTCGCCGTTAACGAAGTTAATCACAGAGCCTTTCTTAATGGACCGTTCACCGTCACCATTTACGGTTAACTTCCAAGCCCCCGCTTCACCAAGGAGTGTGTCGGTAATACCTAATTTAGTCTTCCAACTATTTACATTATCCTTTGACAAGTTAGCTGCATCCACTCTTGCAGAAGAATCGGCGACTGCTTTCAGTTGTTTTTCAGTAGCGGCACGGTTTTCAACAATGCCTTTTTCATCCGGATTCCAAGCAGTATTGGCTAAACCTGTGATGAATAAACCATCTTCGGTTTTGCCGTCCTTAGTTGTCGGAACACCTTTCTGGTTAGCGATGTAGATACCACCGCTAACTGTGCCATCTGTACCAGGCGTTCCACCAATACGAACACTGCCGTCATTTAGATTAACGTTCTTCGCTAATTTAACAGTTAAACCGCCATCAGCTTTGGCTACCACACCGATGTTATTATCGGATAACAAGCTCGCATCGCTAATACCACCTTTAATATCTAAGGTTTCGTTGAGCTTCTTAGCGATGGTTACATTTTCTGTATCACCGGCAAACTTCAAGCCGTCTTCCAGCGTAGCTACGGTATGTTCTTCGCCTCTTTCATCTTCATAAACAATACGAGTAATGCCGTCTTTACCATGCTTCCCATCAACACCATCAACGCCGTTCTTCACGGAAATATCAGCGTAAGCATTTTTGCCCGGTTGGCCATCTTCACCGGCAGGGCCTTGCGGACCAACTAATCCAATCTTACCTGGGGTACCATCTTTACCGTCCTTGCCCGGTGTACCAATAACGACTTCGTTACTCAACTTCAAGTCATAAACTTTCTGACCGTTAACGTCTTTAACAGCCATGGTGAGATTGTTTTCACCAATGTAATCGCCTAAGGCGCCATCAGCACCGGCTTTGGCGTATTTACCGTCGAGAGTAAGCTCCGTATGAGCACCGCCAACGGATGTTACCACATTAGAAATAGCTGCATTCAACTGATCTTCAGTTGCTGCTCGGCCACTCACGATACCATTAGCATCAGGATTCCACTTCGTATTGGTGAGGCCGGTAATGAATAAACCATCTTCGGTCTTACCATCCTTAGTTGTTGGAACATCTTTCTGGCTAGCAATATAGATACCACCGGCAAGAGTGCCATCTTCCGCTGTAGTTCCACCAATGCGTACACTACCATCAGCCAAGTTAAGGTTCTTAGCTAATTTAACGGTTAAGCCGCCGTCAGCTTTGGCCACAACACCGATGTTGTTATCCGTGAGCATACTTGCATCACTAATGCCGCCTTTAACTTCTAAGGTTTCATTGAGTTTCTTAGCGATAGTTACATTTTCTGTATCACCGGCAAATTTCAAGCCATCTTCCAGCGTAGCTACGGTATGTTCTTCACCGTTTTCATCTTCATAAACGATACGAGTGATACCGTCTTTACCATGCTTGCCATCAACACCGTCAACGCCGTTCTTCACAGAGATTTCGGCGTATGCATTTTTACCCGGCTGACCATCTTCACCGGCAGGGCCTTGTGGACCAACTAATCCGATGCTACCAGGCGTACCGTCTTTGCCGTCCTTACCAGGTTGGCCGATAACAACTTCATTCTTCAATTTGAGGTCGTATACCTTCTGACCTTTAACATCTTTAACAGCCATGGTAAGATTGTTTTCACCAATGTATTCGCCTAAGGCACCATCAGCACCGGCTTTGGCAGATTTACCGTCAAGAGTAAGTTCCGTATGCGCTCCGCCAACCGAAGTCACAACGTTGGAAATAGCAGTATCCAACTGCCCCACATTAACGGCATCAGTCTTATCAATACCGGTTGCTACGTTTACAATCCGTTGATTACCGTTGTCGAGACCTATCGAGCTTAACTTCACCACTCCCACGACCGGACTTTCGACAGCCGTTAAAGCTGCACCGTCCTTGGTGTAAGTCTGCGAATCTGCATCATAAACAGCATCCGTCAAATCCGTGTACCAGTTGCCGTCTTCACCTTTCACGAGAGCGTTTCCATCTTTATCTTTCGCAGTTTCTGCAAAGGCTACGCTACCATCAGATAAGCTAAGATCCTTAGCCAATTTAACAGTTAAGCCG
>NZ_HF986176.1:0-6224 GCF_000431435.1 Veillonella sp. CAG:933 | reverse complement strand
AAGCTTGCATCACTAATGCCGCCTTTAACTTCTAAGGTTTCATTGAGCTTCTTAGGAATAGTAACGTCCTTCGTATCACCGGCAAACTTCAAGCCGTCTTCCAGCGTAGCTACGGTATGTTCTTCACCGTTTTCATCTTCATATACGATACGAGTGATACCGTCTTTACCATGCTTGCCGTCGACACCATCGACACCGTTCTTAACGGAGATTTCGCCGTAAGCATTTTTGCCCAGCTGCCCATCTTCACCGGCAGGACCTTGAGGACCAACTAAACCGATGCTACCTGGCGTACCATCTTTACCATCCTTACCAGGTTGGCCGATAACAACTTCATTCTTCAATTTAAGATCGTAAACCTTCTGACCATTAACGTCTTTCACGGCCATAGTAAGGTTGTTTTCGCCGATATAGTCGCCTAACTTGCCGTCAGTACCTACTATTGCAGATTTACCATCAAGAGTGAGTTCAGTATGAGCCTTGGCAATTGTTTCTACCGTTTTAAGTTGAGCCAAGTTAACGGCATCAGTATCTTCAGAGCCTGCCGCAACATTAATAATCTGACGAGTAGCACCCGAACCACCTACTGAAACGGCACCATAACTAGGTTTATAGGCTGCAATAATACCAGTTCGTTTTTCAAAACTTTCAGTCATAGCGTTTGCAGCATCTACGTAAGCTTGTATTGCATTTGGATCTCTCGGATTTTGCTGATATGCCACTAATTTTTCCTGGAAAATTTGAACTTTTTCAACATAATCTTGATTTGCCTGTTCGAATTCAGCAGTTTTACCTAGATAAGCTGCTACTGATGCATCATCCGTAAAGGTCACACCATCAGGTGAATAGCCATATACTTCAGCACTTCGATTAGCCACTGCACCTAACCCCAAGGCAACCCCCGATTTTTCTGTTACAGACGTTCCATAGCCTAAGGCTGTACCGCCTTGAATAGTAACAGAACTGTTAATACCTATGGCCATGCCATAATTTGCGTTATTAACATTTGCCATAGAACCAATAGCAATACCGGAATCAGAGTTTATTACTTTCGAGAATGTGCCCAAGGAAGTTCCATAATTTGAACCACTAACAATAGCCGATTGCCCTACAGCAGTCCCCTGGAGTGAATTAGTAACATTAGCCCTTGTACCGAGTGCAGTTCCAAATAACGAATTATCTACTATAGCCCCGTAACCAATTGCAGTACCTTGTTCCGAACCGGTTACCTTAGAAGTGGCACCATACGCACTGCTAAAATTAGAATTACTAATTTCAGATTGGGAACCAATAGCAACAGCACTTGCAGACGTTACTTTTGTTTTAGGACCAATAGCAATCGAGTTATCTCCCGTAGCCCCATCATTAAGTTTATTCTCAGTTTCGGCAGATTTAATAGATACGTATTCAATCTTATTGGCATCGACTTTATTAGTAAGAGCAGTTAACTGAGACATATTTACAGCATCGGTACCATCAACACCAGCTGCCACGTTAGTAATTCGTTGATTACCATTGTCTAGGCCAGTTGAACTCAACTTCACCGCTCCTACAATCGGACTTTCGACAGCCGTTAAATCTGCACCATCCTTGGTATAAGTCTGCGAATCTGCATTATAAACCGCATCTGTTAAATCCGTGTACCATTTACCATCTTCACCTTTAACTAGAGGGTTACCGTCTGCATCTTTTGCGGTTTCTGCAAAGGTTACACTACCATCAGCCAAGTTAAGGTTCTTAGATAATTTAACACTTAAAGAACCACTGTCTTTGTCTGCTACAACACCGATATTATTATCTGTTAATGTTGTAGTATCTGTATTACCACCGGAAATAATTAATTCAGTGCCTAGATTGCGATGAACAATAGTATCACCATCGCCTTTAAAGTTAAGGCCTTCAGCCTCTACAGCTTGTAATTGAGCCACGTTAACCGCATCATAATCAGCAGCACCACCTGCTATGTTAGTAATACGACGACGATTGGCTTCAACCGTGGTTTCACCGATAGTATATTCAGCATTACCGACAGATACGACGCCATTTTCTTTTGTAAAAGCTTCATCAGTTAAATAAGCTTTAGTGGCAACATTATCACCTACATAAGCTAAAGATTCATAACCTAATGCTACAGAATTATCAATAGCTGCACGAGAGTAACTACCTAATGTAGCAGATTTATTGATTGCCGTCTTTCCATCTAAACCTTGAATTGTAGAAAGAGTACCGATAGACACAGAATCTTCACCGACACTAGTTGCCCAGTGGCCGATAGCAGTCGAATTTTTACCAGTCGCACGCGCTTGTTTCCCTAAAGCTGTCGCGTAATGATCTTTTGCTACGGCATTTACCCCTATTGCTATGGTATTGGTATCATAAGTTTCAGCACCGGCACCTACGGATAATGTTTGGAAGCCAAAAGCTTTGGCTGCAAAACCTAATGCAGTAGAGTTCATATGCTCTTTACCTACTTCAGGTGTCGTGTCATCTCCTTCACTAATTCCATCTGAAGGTATACCGATTCCCCCACCAGAATCACGTATCGAGCCAATATATGCATTTCTACCGATTGCAGTGCCATTATAAGCGGTGCTTTCTGTAGTTGCACCTTGACCTAAACCAACCGAACGACTCCCTTGCACTTTTGCCGTAGGACCAATAGCCGTTGTATTTTCGCCCAACGCCTGCGCCATTGTGCCGATAGCTACCGAGTTTTCTGCAGCCGAGGATGTTGCTGCTAAAACACCAATACCCACTGACTGAAGCCCTGCTGTCTTAGCACCATATGAAGCAGCTAAAGACAAATGACCTGACGCTTCTGTATCTTGAGCAATGGCAATACTCCATGCCCCAGTCGCTTTCGCCTGATTCCCCAACGCCAATGACTGTGCATTTAATGCCTGTGCATTAAACCCTAAAGCCGTCGCATCAACGCCTTTTGCCACAGCATCTTGACCAATCGCTACAGCATGTTTGCCGTCACTAACAGTATCATAACCGACTGCTATTCCACCTGTTTGTTTTGTCTTTGTCCGATACCCTATAGCGACAGCCTTTTCCGCGTCTTTATTAACTTGAGCTTCTATACCAGCTGCCACTGAGTAAAGTCCACCTGCACCACCGGTTTCACTCATCAATCCATAGTTATTCCATGTAGGATCTGTAGCTTCTTTTATATTTGCATGGAAATAACCTTTACTATTATCTTCAAGACTTTAGTATCTACTAAAGTCTTCAGCCCTTTCAGCTGTGCCACGTTAACTGCATCAGTATCTTCACTACCTGCAGCTACATTGGTAATTTGACGAGTATCACCCGCAGTACCTACGGAAATAGCACCTAAACCGGAGCGGTACGCAGATACAATCGCATTACGAGCATCAAAGCTAGCTTCAGCAGCCTTACTTGCTTCTTCATATTCTGTTTTTAATTGTTCATTATCAGGATCATCAGCTAAAGCAGCTTTTTTCTCGTTATAAACAGCTAATTTAGCGTTAAAATCTTCTGTTGCTGTCTGATACGCTTCTGCTTTTCCAATATAAGCAGCAATATCTTCATCTGCTCCAAAGCCTACGCTATCTACATTATAGCCATGTACCTTACTTCCTCTATCGGCTACAGAGAACGCACCTAATGCTACACCGGTATTCACATTAGCTGCTGAATCATACCCTAATGCCATAGAGGCACCACCGGATGCAGCAGAATAACTACCTAAAGCCACTGCACTTCCAGCGCTAGTACTAGCCGAGTACCCTAATGCTGTAGCAAAACTGCCATTTTGAGCACTAGCATAAGGTCCCACTGCTACAGATTTCTCTGAAGTAACGTTACTATAATGGCCTAAAGCAGTACTTAACTTGGCACTGGCTACAGAACTTTGCCCCATTGCCATACTCCAATTGCCAGTAGCTTCTGCATTTCCACCAATACCAATGGTCCCGTATCCCAAACCTTTAGTATAGGTACCTATAGCGATGCCCATTACATTATCAGCTTCAGCTCTATTACCAATTGATACTGCTCCTACACCTGTAGCTTCCGTTGTGTCACCGATAGCAACTGCACCGCGAGCAGTTGCTTTAGCCAAAGAGCCCATAGCATTAGATTGGAATACCGCTTTTGAGCCTTGACCGACGGCTACACCACCTTGCCCCGACACAACAGCACCACTACCAATGGCAACAGCCAAACCACTACCACCATGCTCAGGATCCGAATCCATAAAAGCACTCGCACCATTACCGATGGCTACACTATATCCGGCTGCCTTAGCCACATTACCAATAGCTACATCAGCCTGCAAAGAATCTCCTGCAACCGAGCCTAAACCAATAGCTACGCTATGTTCTGAAGTTGACGATGAATTTTGGCCAATAGCTACCCCACCATTTGCAGTAACGTTACGCCCAATAGCAACTGCACCTTCATAAGTAGCACTTGCTTTCGGTCCAATAGCAACCGTATCCGTTGCGGTTGCTCCATCATTTCCTTTATTTTCTTCTACAGAAGAGTTAATTGAAACATACTCTATCTTATTCGCGTCAACTTTAGTATTAAGAGCTTTCAACTGAGCCACGTTAACGGCGTCAGTATCTTCACTACCAGCTGCTACACCGGTAATTTGACGTGTCGCAAAATCTGTACCTACCGAGGCAGCACCAAAATACGATTTATACGCAGCCGTAAGTTTTAATAGAGCTTGTTGGCTGGCAACCCATTTTGCTTCAGCTTCTTCGGCCACCACTCTTAATTCTTCATTACCTCTATCAGCTCTCCATGCCGCATATTTTTCGTCATAATCTTTTTTATTCGCTGCAATAATATCTACAGTTGCATTATACTCGTCTATTTTTCCAAGATAAGTAAGTAATTCGGCATCACTTGTAAACGCCGCATGATCTACTGTATAGCCGTAGGTATCATAGCCCCTATCTGCCACACTCTTAGCCCCAATTGCTACGGAAGAGCTAGTGGCAGCAACAGCATTATGACCTAATGCAATTGAATCTGCACCACTCGCATTTGAATAACCACCTATGGCCATTGAATAATTACCGGTAGCCTGTGTTTGAATCCCCATGGCCATGCTGCGTTTTCCTGATGCAATACTCTTAATGCCCATGCCAATAGATCCACTGCTTTTTGCTTCCGCTCTATCACCGATAGCAATGGATGATTCAGCCAAGGTTTCCGTATTACTTATCGCAGTATTACCAATCGCAATACCGGACTTTCCATATGCCTCTGCGCCCGGACCAACGGCAAGAGATCCTTCGCCCAGTGCTTTTGAGTTAGTCCCATAGGCCGCACTATGCCCAATACCCGTAGCTGTAGCATTCCAACCGACAGCAGTATTCGATGAATTCGCGTTGGCATTAGCATTTGTACCAATGGCTACAGACGTGTCCATTTTTGTAGCCGAATTTTCCCCTATAGTAACGCCCGGACCTTCTCCCAATTGTAACTGCTGAATCACCGCATCATATACGGCCTGTTGATCTTCTGTGAGATCCGCCGCCAACACACCTAAACTCGGGTATAGCACCGAGCTCGTAAGCAATGACGCCACTAACAGCGCTCTGGATTTTTTACTCATAAGATGTACCCCTTTCAATTAACACTAACCTAATCGTCCCCATGTAGTGTAAGTAAAAAATTATCCAATACTTATCGTGTTTCTATATTCAGTTTTAATTCCCCAAAAAAGATGATTAAATGTTATATATTATATCCACATTAATCATTTATAATATTATAATGACATATTTATCAAAATTAATCCAACTTTTTCTTAAAATTAATTTTAAATTTTATTAATTCCTACTTTCTAAAGAACCTTATAAATTCTGTATTTCTCTTTTTATTCACATTTATTTTTGATGCATTTATCGTTTATATTTATGTCATATCAATAACATAGTAATAACTTAAAATTATATATGCTATTTAACAAAGTGCAAAAAAATAAAAGGTGACGGTTAACAAACCGCCACCTTATCAAGTGTAAAAGCAAAATATGCTTAAATTTTTCAATCTGAAAACGTTAGTTATAAATCGTCTTTAAAAAGTATTATATCACAAAGACAAATGTCTATTATCACTAAAATAACTCGAACGTTCGCGATACACCATTATTAATCGTCAGACATTTATAGGCTCTACTGCTATGTAAAATCTTAAAAATAAAACGAGCACTTGATACCCATACGGAGTATCAAGTG
>NZ_HF986175.1:0-4716 GCF_000431435.1 Veillonella sp. CAG:933 | reverse complement strand
GTATCCACTTCCAGAGATACGGCTACCGCACAGCGCAGCTTGTGGTAAGCAAATGTAATCATTCCATCCTTTGTGGCGCTGTGTTTCTGCTTGTCGCTGCCCTTGCTCTCCGCTACCCATGTAGCAGTAGGCTTAACAGTAGATACCGGGATACTTACGCCGCCCTTGTATGCCGTCCTCGTTACGAGAGCTAAAATCATTCCTGTGCTCTCCATTTTCTGTACGATCTGGTTCAGTACAGTTGTGGGAATTACTGCCCCTACGTCCGTTGTAGTGCTTACTGCATCTGCGCGGTACTCTGCCGGAATTGCCGTTCCTCTGCACACATGCTGCATAAATGCTTTTCTGTAAGCCATGGAACTATACTTGTCCTCTTTCTCCGGCTCTTCTCCTGCGCCGCCTGCTGCCCCTGCAAAATTCCGTAATACTGTGGGCGCTGTTCCAGCTCCGCCCTCTGCTCCGTTTACAGGCTCTCCGCCTGCAATTCTCGCAAGCAGCTTTGTTCTTTTCTCCTGTGCGTCCACAAGCCTTGTTCTTTCCTCCTGCAAATTGTCTACCTCTGTTTCCAGCGCGGTAATCTGTTCATCCGTCAGCGTTTCCGCGTTCTCTGTCAGCTCTTTTCTGATCTCTGCCAGTCTTGTCTCAATTTCTTTTAATCTCATTTTTGTCTGTTCTCCTTTTTATAAATTTGCTTTGATCTTTAGTATTGCTGCCCGTCTCTTAAGCATCTCCTGCCGCTCTGCCTCATACCTCCTATGGGCAAAATTGCGGGCGGCTATTTCAGTATCGCCGTTTGCTGGTATGCTTACAGCGGATACGTCATAAACCTTTTTTATCTTTAGTATCGTTCTTGTCCGTGTTGCCCTGTCGTAGCTTTCCTCTTGCACGGTAAACGCCCATGACATTTTAGTAATCATGCGGGCTTTAATATCCTCATACAGTCCTTTTGCAAGCTCTGTTTTTCCTAAATCTGCCGCAATCAGCAGCCCTTTATGATCTGGTACTAATATCAGTGTTTTATTTGACTGCCGGGCAAATACGCGCCCCTCATGATCGTACTGCATGATAACATCACTCATATCAGCGCCATCCAGCGCGCGGCTGTCTATTTTCTCATAGTATTTAGTTCCTCCGATCTCGTAGAGCAGATATGGCTTATCAAAAGTTGTTGCGTATCCCTCCACGTAATACTCTGTATCTATTCTCTTAGTTGCTGCATCCGCAGATAGCGGCGCTGCAAGCGCCCTGTATTCCCGTTCTTTCTTTATTGGCATATTATTTACCCTCTTCCTCTCCCGGCTCGTTATTTGCGGGTTCTGGTGGCTCTGTGCCTGCCTGCTGCCCGTCTCCTTTCTCCTGCGGGTTCTGATTTATCGGTTCTGTCTGTTTCCCTGTTTTTTCTAACTCGCTTACCTCTATGTAATCCCTGCGGATATAGTATTTTTCTCCGCCCTCAACGTGCGGCATATTCCATATATCCATTACCCCGTTACGGTTCAATAGTGCCCGGTCAAATAGCTGTGTACTTACTTGCAGCTTTGTACTATTTGAGGCGTACTGTAAACGGTTTGCGCTGAATGTAATTGCATTTCCGCAGGCAATTTCCCGCTGGGTAAACGTCATATTCGTCATAACAAGAGAAAGCTGGATTGCAAAAGGCTCTATCTTTCCCTCGTAATATGCGTTCCATGTATCCTCATTAAATTTGTTTTGTAAGATATCTAAATTTGTTCCGAAATGCGTACACACATTGTCCTGTATCTGCTGTGTCTGTAATGCGTTCGGCACAAACGGCTTGCTTTCCACAGGTTTCAGATCAGTAAACTTGTTATCATAAATAATCATTCCGCTGTCATTGTCGGAACTTAAGTTTTCTTCTGTGAACCTCTGCCGCTCTTTTTTAATATCCTCCGGCTTAATCATGTTCGCAATTTTTGCCAGAAAGCGGATATTTGCAGAATTTTTTACCGCGTTTATGATGCCCTCATTCTGCGTATGAATAAGCTGCATTGTCGGCTTTAAAGTTCGGTTGTCCTCTCCGAAAAGATCGTCTGTGTATTCAAAGTCCGTCATTATCCCGACCTTTTCAAACTCTATTGCTGCGTGTTCGCCGTTCGCAAACAGATACCGCAGATATACTTGTCCTGCTGCCTCTACAACTTCGCAACGCTCCGCCCGCAGGGGATACCACCCGCACAGCCCACCATATTCGTCCTCTATCGGTACAATAAAAGCGGTGTGCTCCGTGGCTACATAGGTTGCCACTCTCTTTATAAATTTTGTTGTATCCATGAAATAGTTCGGCTTGTGCTGTAAAACTTTTTCAAGATTTTTGTGCGCGCTGCCTGTGATCTCCGGCGTTAATTTGCTGCAATGCGTTGCGAAACTGTTTATAGCTGTCCGTGTTAAATCCATCTCATACACGCCGCCGTTATAGCTGGTAAACGTAGGACTGTACCCGTTCAGCATCTTAAAATAGCTGTCGATCACTCTTAGTTGTTTCCCGTGAAAAAGATAATCTAAGAATTTAATGCCGTTCACTCTCCTTTCTAATCGGCGTTCTTTAGCATCTCTCCTACTTCTGCATAGTATTTCTGCCGTACTGTCATAGCATCTATGACAGATACGAAACCATCTATATGCGCCCGCTGCTCTATCTTTATCGGTCTAAATTTCCTTGTTTCCATATTCTGCTTTAATGCCACATTCAAGAAATGTGATTTCAGCAGATTGTTATTTACAATCTTAAAATTGCCGTCTTTTATGATGCCCTCAAACTCTCTGATAACTGGCGTGAGGTTTTCGCCTTGGTGTACATCATCCGTGTGGAAACCGTAGTTTTTCAGATCGTCAATAAGGTACTGTGCGCTGTATCTGTCGTAACCGATTTTCAAAACTCTTATTCCGTATTCATTTATCAGCCATACATACCAGTTAAACACGTCTTTATAGCCAACGTAGTTTTCCCCGGATACTGTAATCAGTCCTCTTTTTACAAACAGATCATATGGCACGCCGTCCGTAGCCTGTAAGTATTCCACTTTGTTCTTTGGCATGAAAAATTGTGTAAAGGCATACAGTATGCCGCCTTTTTCGATTACCACGCTTGCCGCCGTTAAGTCTGTTGTCTGGCTCAAATCAATGCCGCCCACTGCGTAGCACTCTCTAAAGTCCTCCAGTGTTAAGTCCGCCGCAGCGTTTTCCACCGTCTGATATTCGAGCCATGCAACGCTGCTGTTCTGTTTGATATTGCAGTATTTTGTTAAAAACTCTGCTTTCTTGCTTAAGCTGCCCTCTGCTATTGCGATCTCGTCTATAAAGAAACTTTCTTTGACAGATACGCCCATGTTCGGGTTTGCTTTCTTTAGTTCCTCTATGTCGTTCCATTTTTCGATATCGTCAATGATATACAGGAATGGTAAAAGCCTCCGCTCTTTGCTGTTTCCTTTCAAAAAGCTGGTGCTTCTCTTCATCAGCTCGTCATAGATGCTATCGTTAATGTATCCGGCTGTTGAAATGCTCAAAATCATAGGCTGCCTACGTGCGCCTAATGCGGATTTCATAACCTCGTACTGCTTTAATCCGCCGTCTCCTGCCCATGCCGCCATCTCGTCACAAACTACAAGCTGCGGGTTAAATCCGTCTGACTTTTTCGCATTAAATGCAATCGGTTTTATTATGGTGTTGCTTTCCTCAATGTAGATATCTGAACGCCGTTTCTTTGCAAGCTCCGCCAGCTCTTCATCTGCTTTTACCATCTGATAAAATCCGTCATACACCTTTGCAGCCTGCTCCAGTTTTGGTGCAAGGCAGTATATTTCCTGCCCGTACTCTGGCTCTAGGTATGCCATGTATGCAATAATCGCGGATGCGAATAAACTTTTTCCGTTTTTTCGCCCGATCACTATAAAAATTTCACGAAAAATACGTGTTTTTTCTTCGTCTACAATGCCAAAAATGGTGGATACAATAGCTTTTTGCCACAATTCCAGCTTTAAAAGATCGCTGCGCCCTTGGCTATGGTGGCAAAAATTTTCTATGAATTTTATAGCTCTGTTTGCCTCTTTTGCACTGAAATAATAGTCCTGCTTTTCCAGACTATCTATGATAATTTTGAATATTGCTTTTATCCACTTTCCTACCGTGATCTTGCCGCTACAAATCTTCTGGTAATACTCGTAGATATAATTTTTATACGGCACTTCCGGCTACTCTTCCCTCAATGCCGCAAGCCTGCTTTTCTTTCTCTCGGCTGGCGGTACAAGTTCTGTTAATTGCTTGATAATTGCCGCGTAGTTCTTGGATAATGCTATATAGGTTTCAGCCTCCGGGCTTTTCTTTGTGCCGTACTGGTTCGCGCCGTTCTTGTATTCGCTTGTCCATCCCTCGTTTTCTATGACTTCCTGCAATTCGTCAAGCTCAACGCTCATGAAAGCGGCTTTTTCAATCAGCGGCGTAACTAAACTCTTTTTATTTTCGTCTAAGTTCTTAAAAATCCGCTTAAGTCTGTTCTTTTCAGTCTTTATTTTCTGTTCTTTTGTTTTTTCTTTCTTTTCCGCCATTTCTTTTACCCCTTGTAGTACACCACACCCCCTCTACACCACGCATGCGCGACCTTGCAGAGTAAAATTATAGTCACCCCTCGGTCTATTCATGGCTTAAATTTTTTCGTGGATAGGGGGGAGTTATGTTCCCGTCCTCTGTAAATCTATATCG
>NZ_HF986174.1:0-1556 GCF_000431435.1 Veillonella sp. CAG:933 | reverse complement strand
TGTAGTGACCCCAAAAAGTTAGACTTTTATTTCCGAGAAGCCTGAATAGGTTTCTCGGAATTTTTTATGCTACTGTATTCTTTAAGCGATACTTTACCGGACTTAGCCAATTCAACTTCTCTTTTATTCGTTTTTCATTGTAATAGAGTATATATTGAGTAAGTGCTGTTTCTAATTCCTTGTAGCTATGAAATGTTTTTCCATAATACATTTCTTGCTTCAAAATTGAAAAGAAGTTTTCCATAGGCGAATTGTCATAGCAATTTCCTTTTCTGGACATACTCTGGAAGATATTATTATTCTTTAAGAGCCTTTGATATTCTTTCATTTGATACGCCCAGCCTTGATCAGAGTGAAATGTTCGTCTATATTTAGCATCCTCTGTTATTTTAATAGCTTTTCTTTGTGCCATTAAAATACCAGATGCTGAAGGTGCCGGTGAAATACTGAAACTTAGTATTTCAAGATTATATAGGTCCATAAATGGATCTAAATACAATTTTCTTGTTATTAATTCTCCATCAGCTCCCACCTCATAATACTTGAATTCAGTTGTATCTGTTGTGATTTTTTGATGGGGGTATATACATTCAAATTTACGGTGAATTCGATTGGGAGCAACCGTACCTTTTTTGCCTTTGTAGGAGTTGTATTTTCTGCTTTTGCGAGAATATGTAGTAATTTGAAGTTTAAACTTTTTAATGATACGCTGCAGTTTCTTTTTATTAATTACTATCCCTTTAAGTTTTAATAAGGGTAATAACCGTCTATATCCATAATTGGGATTGGTTTTTCGAATCTCTTCAATTTCTATTTTTATTGCTAAATCTGGATCTTCACGAGTGAACCTCTTTTGCCAATACATATAAGTAGCCTTAGGAAAATTTAATGCCGCAAGAATCTCCTTTAATGTGAACTCTCTTCGGAGGCCGTTGATGATTCTTGCGATTTTTTCATTTCTCGAGCTTCCTCGAGTCGCAGCCTCCTCAGTTCTTTTAAATAGGCATTCTCTATTTGAGCATAGCGCAATTGTTTTTCCAGTTCTAAAATTCGTTGTTGCTCAGGTGTTAATTTAGATAGTTCTTTTTGACTAATACGTATAGGTTTCTTAGGCTTGGATTGCTTAGTCTCAGATTTCTTCATAGTGGGTGGCCGTCCTTTAGGTCGTTCAACAAAGGCATTTACACCATCTTTTATATACTCTGATTTCCATCGAGCAATTAATGTTGGATTATTAATTCCGTACTGTAAAGCTATTTGTTGATAAGATAAGATACTTGTTAAGTACAACTCTACCACAGATTGCTTAAACTCAGAAGTATATTTAGTCTTAGATTTTCTTTCTTTAAGTCCTTCCACACCAAATGCTTGATAATTTTTTATCCATCTTTTGACCTGAGAATATGATTTGACTCCATATTTTTTTGCTAGAGTTCTGCCACCGCCTTCTCCATTTAAATATGCTGTAACAACTTTTAGCTTAAATTTAAAACTATATTTTGACATGAAAAAACCGACCTCCTTAAAATTAGATTTTTAGGTCTAACTTTAAGGGG
>NZ_HF986173.1:28014-29327 GCF_000431435.1 Veillonella sp. CAG:933 | reverse complement strand
AAAGCCACACACACTTTTTGTCCTATAAGCCCAATTTTACTTGAAAAACTTTGTGAAAGCCCTTCTTTATAGGGGTGTTTAAGATTTGTAAAAAATTTATAAAAAAATTTAAAAATTTTTCAAAAAATAAAGAGGACTTTTGTACATCCTTGGAGAATTATATAAACATAGAAACAAGTTCGTAGTTTAGAACTTGAGAAGAAAGGGTGTTTTATATGAAAGTAACAGTAAGAGGTAAGAATTTAGAAGTAACAGCAGCTCTCCGCGAGTATTTGGAAAAACGTGTAGATAAACTTGCTCGTTATTTTGATGCACCATTTGATGTACAAGCTGTGCTCTCAGTAGAAAAAGAAAATCGCGTAGTTGAACTCACCTGTTTCGTTGAAGGGATTGTTCTTCGCGGGGTTGCATCGAATACAGATATGTATGCGGCTATTGATTTAGTAGTCGATAAAATTGTTCGTCAAATTCATAAATATAAAACTCGTTTGGCACGGCGCTTCAAGAAAGAAGCAGGCTTCAAACCGGATGCATATGTTCCGGAAGTTCCTGTTCAGGAAGAAGAAATCAGCATAGTTCGCCGCAAACATTTTGCGATTCGACCTATGAGTGTGGAAGAAGCCATTATGCAAATGAATTTGGTTGGTCATGACTTCTTTATGTTCTACAATGCAGAAACAGAAGTTATGAACGTAGTGTACCGTCGTAAAAACGGTTCCTATGGGTTAATTGAGCCGGAGCTTTAAAGGCTACTCCGAAGGGAGAATACCGTAGGACGTTTAGATAACTGAATATATAGCAGCTGTAGCAGATTGTGAGTACATAATCTGCTACAACTTTTTTATAACACTGATTATGTTTAAATTTTTATACTATGCAGTGGATCGTTAGTAATATATAGACAGTTTGGTAAAATGTTCATGATGCTGTTGGATTTTTAGCGAATCTTTGCTATTATTATATATATAGAAATTTTTAGTAATAGTATGGATTTATTTTGTCCTTGACAAAAAAGTAGTTAAAACCTATCATAATGATATGTTTTAAAAAATCGATGAGAATTATACTAAAACATAAAAGAGTATATAAAACGCAATGAACAAAACAAGTACGTTCAATGAACCGAACAGAGAGATAAACCTAGGTTGAGAGTTTATTACGATGTAGTTGGACTGAATGCCTTTGTGAGCGGGAGAACTGAAATATCAGTAGGTTTTCACGGTGAACTGCCGTTATAGTATTTGAGTGCAACAGCCTATCCATCTGTGAGTATGCTGTTGTAAACAGAGTGGAACCGCGGGCCACCGCCTCTG
>NZ_HF986173.1:13382-27980 GCF_000431435.1 Veillonella sp. CAG:933 | reverse complement strand
CATGGAGGCGGTAGGCCCTTTTTTATACAATAGGGGGGATTTTATGATTGAACTTAGGCATATTGACAAAGAGTTTATCATCAAAAAGCAACATGTTAAGGCTTTGCAAGATGTATCGCTGACGGTTCAGGATGGAGATATCTTTGGTATTGTAGGCTTCAGTGGTGCCGGCAAATCGACGTTGCTGCGCATGGTTAATGCTTTGGAAGAGCCGACTGCCGGTGAAGTCTTAATCGACGGTGTGAATATTAATGAATTATCTCACAATGAACTTCGTAAAGTTCGTAAGGGGATTGGCATGATATTCCAATCTTTTAACTTGTTGAACTCGAAAACGGTTTTTGATAATATTGCGATTCCGCTTCGTTTGAATAAAGTGGCGGAAGATGTGATTGAGAAAAGAGTCAAAGAGTTATTGGAATTCGTTAACTTACCGGACCGAGCCAATGCGTATCCGACTCAATTATCGGGCGGGCAAAAACAGCGTGTCGGTATCGCTCGCGCACTGGCGACAAATCCGTCTATATTGCTTTGTGACGAAGCGACCAGCGCTTTGGATCCGGAAACGACAGAACAAATTTTAAAGTTGTTAAAACGAATTAACAAAGAATTTAATATAACTATTTTGTTGGTAACGCATGAAATTAATGTAATCCAGGAAATTTGTAATCGCGTAGCCGTTATGGAGCATGGTCGTGTTGTAGAAATGGGCACTGTCCTTGATGTGTTCAGTCATCCAACGCAGAGCATGACAAAACGTTTCGTACAGACCGTTATTCCGGAACGCATTCCGGACAATGTGGTGGCGCAGTTAAAAGCGGATACAAGACCATATGAACTGGTGAAATTACGCTTCTTAGGTGACGCAGTAACTAAAAATGTTATCTATGAAGTAAATCGCAAGTTCAACGTGGAAACGAATATCGTATTTGCGTCGGTTAACCAATTGCAAGATTCGGCTCTGGGCATCTTTATTTTACAAGTGGTCGGTGCTGCGGCAGATTTGGACGCAGCCAAGAAATATATGTGTGATGCAGGACTGGAATGTGAGGTGATTACATTATGATGCCGGATTTGGGAGTACCGAACGAGCAAATTATCCTGGCGGCCCAAGAGACGTTGTACATGGTATTCCTGTCACTAATCATCGGGTCGATTATCGGTCTTATTTTGGCAGTCATTTTAGTACTGACCAATAAGGACGGTATTTTAAGAAATAATTACGTCTTTGCCGTAGTGAATACGGTAGTTAATATTATTCGCAGTGTGCCGTTCATCATTTTGATGGTGTTTATTTTGCCGCTGACTAAATTGTTAATTGGTACGCGTATCGGGACGACGGCGGCCTTAGTGCCTCTCGTTATTTTCATTGCGCCGTACTTGACGCGTCTCTTTGAAAATTCACTGCTTGATGTGGATAAGGGCATAATCGAAGCGGCGCAGGCCATGGGTGCCTCTCATTTTGAGATTGTTTGGCATTTTATTTTGCCGGAAGCAAAAGCATCCTTAATTTTATCGGTTACAACCGGTACAATCGGGCTTATCGGGGCAACGGCAATGGCCGGAGCTATCGGGGCCGGTGGGGTCGGTGATTTGGCGCTCACGTACGGGTACGAACGTCTAAACTTCCCGCTCATGTTGTTTACTGTTGTTGTGCTTGTTATTTTTGTTCAGATTATTCAAACTGTGGGTAATCATTTTGCATTTAAAATGCGCAATCATTGAGAAAGAAAGTAGGGGTATTATGAATTTCAAACGTTTTAAGAAGATTGGTGTGTTGTTGGCGGCTACCGTGTTAGGCGCCGTGTTATTGGCCGGTTGCGGTAATGACTCCGCAGCAGGTGACAAAAAGGATTTAGTTTTCAGTAAATCTCAGGGACCGTACTCGGAACTCTTTGAACAAGCTGTTAAACCGATTATGGAAAAGAAAGGTTACAAGATTACGGCTCGCGATATGTCCGATTTAGTACAGGCTGACGTAGCTTTGAATGACGGCGAAGTAGATTTTAACGTTGAACAGCATACAGCGTATATGAATAACTTCAATGAAAAACAAGGTGGTCATTTGGTAGCGTTAACTCCGATTCCTACAGTACCGGCCGGTATCTATCCGGGCGCTAAAACTCAGCTTAGCCAAGTAGCTAACGGTGATACTATCGCTGTTCTGAATGATGCGTCCAATACGGCACGTGCCTATGCATTACTTCAAAAAGCAGGCCTTATCAAATTAGATCCGAATAAAGATTTGGCCACTGTAACTAAAGCAGATATTGTGGAAAACCCATACAATCTTAACTTTGTAGAAATGAAGTCCTTAACAATTCCATCGGTTCGTACCGACTTTGCGTACATCGTAATCACCGGTTCTATTGTGTACAATGCTAAAATCGATCCTTCTACTGCTTTGATGAAAGAAGACATTTTACCATACTTACTCTTACAGCTCGTTGTATTGGATAAGAATAAAGATACCCAATGGGCTAAAGATTTGAAGGATGCGTATAATTCGCCTGAATTCAAAGAATACATGAAAACCCATAACAACGGTTTATGGTATGTACCTGAAAACGCTGACAACAAATAAGAATGCGTTAATGACCCCTTCAACATAGAAGGGGTCATTTTTGGTATTTGCACATAGCCGGCTTTAAGATAACGATTTTCAGTTAGTAACCCAAAAACGGGAAATACATATTTTGTATAAAATCAGTCACACTTCCGTATATAATATGTAAAAAGCTTATTACTTAAACTGTATATTTTGGTTTTTTTAGAAACTTTGTGATATAATTAATTGAATATGTATATAAGAGAATATACAGACCTAAGGAGTTGAGATATTTGTTTGGTTTTATACAAAGATTAATTGGTAATAACAGCGCACGCGAAATAAAAAAGATGCGTGCCATTGTAGATGAAATTAATGGCTTAGAGCCGAGTCTTAGCGGTTTAAGTGACAGTTCATTAGCTGCTAAGACACAAGAATTTAAGAAACGACTGGCTGACGGTGAAACATTGGATGATATTTTACCGGAAGCATTTGCGGTCGTTCGTGAAGCTTCGAAGCGCGTGCTCGGCATGCGCCATTTTGACGTACAGCTTATCGGTGGCATTACTTTGCATCGCGGTAACATCGCAGAAATGCGTACCGGTGAAGGTAAGACCTTGGTAGCTACGTTGCCGGTGTATTTAAATGCCTTAACCGGTAAAGGTGTGCATGTTGTTACGGTCAATGACTATTTGGCAAAACGTGACAGCGAGTGGATGGGTAAATTGTATCGTGCCCTTGGTTTGAGTGTTGGTCTTATTGTAGCCAATCTCGATTACAATCAACGTAAATTGGCTTATGCTTCCGATATTACGTACGGCACCAATAATGAATTCGGGTTCGACTATTTGCGTGATAACATGGTTATTCATGCCGAACAGATGGTACAGCGTCCGTTGAACTATGCCATCGTCGATGAAGTTGACTCCATCCTCATCGATGAAGCCCGTACACCGCTCATCATTTCCGGTCCCGGTGAACGCTCTACGGACAGCTATTATACGTTGGCAAAAGTCGTACCGCAATTGGTAGCCGGTGAAGATTATACGATTGATGAAAAGCAAAAAACAATCGCACCGACTGAATCGGGTATTGCCAAAGTTGAAAAAATGCTTAAAATCGAAAACTTATACGATTCGGCCAACTTGGAGTTGAATCACTTGTTAAATGCCTCTTTACGTGCTTATGCCATGATGCATCGCGATAAGGATTATGTAGTTAAAGACGGCCAGGTTGTTATCGTTGATGAATTTACCGGTCGTTTGATGTTCGGTCGTCGTTATTCCGACGGTTTGCATCAGGCCATTGAAGCCAAAGAAGGTCTTAAAGTTGAACGTGAAAGCCAGACTTTGGCATCCATTACGTTCCAGAACTACTTCCGTATGTATGAGAAATTAGCGGGCATGACCGGTACAGCTAAAACGGAAGAACAGGAATTTAACAATATTTACGGTTTGGAAGTATATGAAATTCCACCAAATAAACCTTTACTTCGTAAAGATTTGCCGGACTTAATTTTTAAAACTAAGAAGGCAAAATATAAAGCGGTTGTTAAAGATGTGGTAGAACGCCATAAAAAAGGTCAGCCTGTATTGGTAGGTACTACTTCGATTACACAATCGGAACAGTTAAGTGATATGCTTCTTAAGAGTGGCGTACCACATAATGTGTTGAATGCTAAACACCATGAAAAAGAAGCGGAAATCGTAGCCAATGCCGGTCAGCGCGGTATGGTAACGATTGCCACTAACATGGCCGGTCGCGGTACAGATATTTCTTTAGGCGAAGGTGTGGCTGAACTTGGCGGTCTCCATATTTTGGGTACCGAACGTCATGAAAGTCGCCGTATCGACAACCAGTTGCGCGGTCGTTCGGGTCGTCAGGGCGATCCGGGCTCCAGTCAGTTCTTCTTATCCTTGGAAGACGACTTGATGCGTATTTTCGGGGCCGATAATATTTCCGGTATGATGGATAAACTTGGTATGGAAGAGGATGAACCGATTGAACATTCCTTGATTACTAAATCCATTGAACGTGCTCAGAAGAAAGTAGAAAATCATAACTTTAATATTCGTAAATATATTTTGGAATATGACGATGTTATGAATCAGCAGCGTGAAGTTCTTTATGATCAACGCCGCAAAATCTTGGGCAATGAATCGTTGCGTGACACCATCATGGAAATGGTTGATTCCTTAGTAATTAAAGCTATGAATCAATATGCCGATGAAAAATTATATCCGGAAGAATGGGATTATGAAGGTCTATTAAAACATTTAGAACTTTTCTTCTTAGAACCGGGACAGTTTACGGTGGCTGAAATGGAAGATTTGGGCCGCGGTGAATTGCAAGAACGTTTGCTTGCTATTGCGCATGAAGAATATGATAAACGAGAACAACTCATTGGCGAAGCCAATATGCGTGAACTCGAAAAAGCAGTTATGCTTAAAGTTGTGGACAGCAAATGGATGGAACATTTGGATTCCATGGATATGCTCCGTGAAGGTATCGGCCTTCGTGCATACGGTCAGAAAAATCCGCTTGTTGAATACAAATTTGAAGCGTATGATATGTTTGAAGCTATGATTGAAGCCATTCAGGAAGATACGATTATGTATCTCTATCGCATTCGTATCGAATTGAATGACAATGTGATTGAAGAAGAATCAGCTGCAGATCCCCTGGCCAATGCGCAAACCCATCATGATGATGTGTTGGAACCACAAAATGTAGATTAGAACACGCAGAATGGTTCGTTGCCGGGAGTTATTTTCGGCGCGGCCATTTTCTGCTTTTCAGTAGTATTATCAGAAAGAGGTGAATAGATTGTTAGAGGATTTAAAAGGCCCTATTGACAATTTAGAGGAGCGTATTTATGGAATGAGGGATTCACTTTAACATCGCTCAGAAGGAAGATCGTATATTTACGTTAGATGTTAAAATGAGTGACCCTGAATTTTGGAATGATCCGGAATCGGCAAAAGAAATTTCCCAAGAAGCAACCCAGCTTAAAGATGCCGTAGAAGGTTATAAAGCATTAGTCGGAGAGATTGAAGACTTAAAGCTTATGCTTGATATGGCCATCGATGAGCAGGATACATCCATGGAAGCAGAACTTAAGACTCAGGTTGAACACATTACGGAAGAAGTGGAACGGCGTGAAGTATTATTGTTACTTAGCGGTGAATATGATACAAATAATGCCATTTTAACTTTCCACGCCGGTGCGGGCGGTACGGAAGCTCAAGACTGGGTATCCATGCTGATTCGTATGTACTTGCGTTGGGCCGAGCAACACGGCTTTGCCATTACCATGATGGATGAACAGCCCGGTGATGAAGCGGGTATAAAAAGTGCCACTTTCCTCATTAAAGGGGAAAATGCTTTCGGCTATTTGAAGTCTGAAAAAGGGGTACATCGTTTGGTTCGTATTTCGCCGTTCGATGCGAATGCACGACGCCATACATCCTTTGCGGCCGTTGATGTAATGCCGGAAATTGATGATACCGTAGATATTCATCTGGATATGAAGGATGTACGTGTCGATACCTATCGCGCCAGCGGTGCCGGTGGTCAGCATATCAATAAAACTGACTCCGCCATTCGTATGACCCACATTCCGACGGGCGTAGTAGTCCAATGTCAGAGTGAACGTTCACAGATTCAAAACCGTGAACAAGCGTTAAAACTGTTGCGTGCCAAATTGTTTGAACTGGAATTGGAAAAACAAGCGGAATTAAAAGAAAAGATCGGCGGGACCTATCAAGCTATTGAATGGGGCAGCCAGATTCGTTCTTACGTATTCCATCCGTACAATTTGGTCAAAGACCATCGTACCGGTGTAGAAACAGGGAATATTCAATCCGTTATGGACGGTAATTTGGATGCCTTTATGGAAGGGTATTTGAAGAAAGAAGCTAATTTGAAAATATAGGAGACGATTACAGAAATGAAAAAGTTTATCGCCTTTTTAGTTGTTGTCATAGTAGCTATTGTAGTAGCGGCACAATTCTTTTTGCCGAGTTTTGTGGCTAACAAACTGGAACAGGAAATTAACAATAAATTACATCCTGAAACAATTTCCTTACCCATTGAATCTTCACCGGCTATTGCCATGGTTGGCGGTCGCGTAGATGTTATGCGTGGTGTTTTGGAAAATGTAAAATTAGGCAATTTAAATTTTGCCGATGTTCATATGGATGTAAATAATTTAGAATTCAGTCCTATCGCTTTATTTATGAACCAGACCATGGAA
The DNA here is from genome assembly GCF_000431435.1 of Veillonella sp. CAG:933. NCBI lineage: Bacteria > Bacillati > Bacillota > Negativicutes > Veillonellales > Veillonellaceae > Veillonella > Veillonella sp. CAG:933. The sequence goes on along the minus strand of NZ_HF986173.1, from coordinate 21,177 downwards.
ATTCAGCAAATGGGCAAAGGTGAAATGGAAGGTACTGTTACAGCTTCTGACTTGAAAGACTTCATGGAACAAGCTGTAAAAGGTCTAACCATTCAAGATGTAGTGATTAATTCTGACGGTATTGAAGTAGTCGGGTCGGTGGACATGGGCTTTGTGCGTGGCACTGCCAGCATTAAAGGCAACTTGGAAATCAAAAACAATGCCCTCGTATTCTCGCCGCAGCGCTTTGAAATTAACGGCGCCGGTATCGGTGGGTTAAATGCTTCCGTATTAAAACAGATTACTATTTATGACTTTGCGGAATTCCCAATTCCTGTAAAAGCCGATCGTATTGAAACAGAAAATGGAGAACTTCATTTGTTTGTCAATCCGATAAGTAAGTAAGAAAGGTGTTACTGTGAAGGAAACTAATAGAAAAAAGAGAAAACATTCTTTAGTCCTTATTGCGATTATTATTATCGGTTTGTTGGCCGGATTATTCCTGGTGCAACAGCGTCATCAAGTGGAAGAAGCCCAAAATCAGATCGAAAATATAGTCGACTATGATGCTGTATTGAGAGCTTCTTCTTTTGAAAAGCGAAGTACGGCTGACGCCTTAAAAGCCTTAAAAGATGCAGGCGTTACAGGGATGGCCATTTATGACCGTACACTTACCAAGGCTCGTGATGCCGGTGAGATTTTAGTCTATCATGGTGAAGATGCGGCTATTATGCAGTTCTATGGACCACAACCGCAGCCGGGTTACACCTATATCGTAGCGGCGCCCGGTAAGGAAGGCTACTTCAAAGAAATTCACGAAGATTTGGTTCAACGCTTAGGTAAGGATAAAGTAGGGGTTATGTACTCCAACCGCGGTCCTGTTTTGGCGTTGTCACAGCCGTACGAAGCATTGATGGATATGAATTTAAGCATCTCCCGTTTACAGGCCGAAGAAGTAAGCCGTCAGGGCTTTGACGTTATTGTACGTCCTACTAACTTTAAACAGGTTACCCGTGAAAATGTTGACCTCGTGTTTAGTCGTTTGGATGGTATACCTAATGTAACGGGCATGGTTTTTGTAGGCAAGGAAGCGTTAGGCTATCCTAATTTTATCGGCCTTACTAATGAATATTTGCATAATTTGCGTATTCCGGTTGTAGGGATTGAAGCGGTAAATCAATTGCAATATGAAAATCAGGTCGGTTTTAACAATGACTTAGCCGTAGCCGATGAATACAGTGTTGGTCGCTTATATACAATTGCTAAGGACGAGTTCAAAAAATTACCACCTGAAGAAGTGGCGCAACGTTTTTATATCAGTGATATTGAACGTAATATTCGCTTTAACTTATTGCCGATTTATGAAGAAGGCAGCGATAATAAGACGGCCTTAGAATCAAGTATTACGTACATGAAATCGCTTAAAGAGAAACTGGAAGATCGCGGCTTTACCTTTGGTCGTGCTTCTATTTATCCGCCATATACACCGGGACCAATCGCAGTTGTGTTGACCATGGCCGGTGCCGTGGCCTTCTTTACCTTTATGGTTAATTTACTCTTGCCGATGCGTAAGCACCGTCAGTTAGTATTAAACTTTACGTTGCTGTTAATTACAGTAGTACTTTATACAGTAACGGGTGGCACTTTAATCACTCAAATTTGGGCCTTAAGCACAGCGATTGCGGCACCGGTTGTGGCCATTATCCTCATTATGGATTGTTGGGTACGTCGGGCTGACGGACCGGCTGTAGGACCTTGGCGTGCTACATTGGAGGCGGCGGTTTACCTGGTAGGGGCTGCTCTTATTGCGGCTATCGGTGGTATTATGATTGCCGCTATGCTCGGTAATACCCGTTTCTTCATGGAATTTGCTTTATTCCGCGGTGTTAAATTAGTATTCGTAGCACCGATTATATTGACCGCGATTGCTTATTTACAGCGATTTCCGCTTTGGCAAGGCCGTACGATTGATTCCTGGTCTGAATGCCGAAGCTTTATGAAATCTTTCTTGACCTTGGACGTTAAGATTTATATGATTGCTATTTTTGCTATGCTTGGCGTGGTTGGCTGGGTCTTTGTGGGCCGCAGCGGTCATACAGCCGGTGTGCCGGTGCCGGGCTTTGAAATTGCCTTACGCCGTTTCTTAGAAAATACATTATATGCTCGTCCTCGTGAAAAAGAATTTTTAATCGGTCATCCCGCTTTGATGTTGGCATCTTTTGCCCTCTTGCGTCGTTGGCCTATGGTTTTACATTTCTTATTTACGATTGCCGGGGTTATCGGTATCGGATCCATGGTGGAAACCTTCTGTCATTTGCGGACGCCGGTTATGATGTCCATTGCACGCGGTTATGACGGCCTTTGGTTAGGCGTTGTTTTCGGCGTGGTGGCAATTTTAGTATTCCGCTTCTTAGCTTATGTGGTTACATGGGCTCGTAAACGGGAGGTAGCTAATGACTAGACTTGTTATCTCCGGTTATTACGGGTTCGGTAATGCAGGTGATGAAGCCATGTTGGCTGCTATTTTGGAAGCTATTTTAGAAGTAGTACCGGATGCGGACATTACCGTTATTTCCGGCAATCCAGGTCACACCGCAGCCAATCACGGCGTCAAGGCTATCGGCCGTTTTGACATGTTTGGTATTTTAAATGCCATCGGTCGCTGTGATTTATTGATTAGCGGTGGTGGCAGTTTATTGCAGGATGTAACGAGTAAACGCAGCTTATATTACTATTTAAGCATTATTACTTTGGCCACGAGTTTTGGTAAACGGGTTATGCTCTATGCACAGGGCATCGGCCCGCTTCGCCGTAAACGAGCACGTCAGATTGTCGGTCAGGTATTGAATAAAGTCACTATGATTACTGTCCGTGATGAGCGTTCCAAAGCGGAATTGCTCGATATGGGGGTAACTAAGGTGCCTATTCAGGTGACCGCCGATGCAGTGTTGGCCATGCATCCCGTAGATAAAACTATCGGACGACGCTTATTAAAACCGTATCAGTTGTCCGGCGTACGTTATCGCGTAGGTGTATCGGTGCGCAATTGGAAGCAATCGATTGCCTATCGCGGCGAATTGGCTAAAGCACTCGACCGATTGCATGAGGAATTGGGCGCCCAAGTGGTATTCATTCCCATGCAGCATCCGGCGGATACGCAAGAAGCTATGGCCATTAAAAGCCTTATGAAGAGTGAACCGGTAGTGTTGGAACGCATGTATAATACGACCGAGCTTTTAGCTTTGGAAGGTTGTATGGACGTTTTAATCGGGGTTCGCTTACATGCTTTGGTTTTTGCGTCTTTAATGGAAAAACCCGTAGTAGGCATTTCGTACGATCCTAAAATTACCAATTTCTTACAGATGATTGGTCAGGAGCCGGTTGGTACTTTGGATGAAATCGAAAGTGATACCATATACGCGGCGACGGCCGGTTTTCTTGAAAACTCCGCATTACAGCAACAGGTGGTACAACGCATTATTAAGCTTCGCGAAGAATCACTTAAAAATGCACATATTGCTTTGTCGCTCTTGGATACGCCTAAATAGTATACATATGCCGGTTGCTTGGCTTATAGGCGGCACTGGCAATTATATGGCTAAAGGTTTACAATAATATTGTTTTATATCGAATATTTCGTTAGAATTCAGAAATCTGCGTTACTTATTTTCCTAAAAGGAATGGAGGGTCTTTATGACAACATTAACAGCTGAGCAGAAGTCGTTAGTTCAAGAAAAGGCGACTGCAATTCGCGTAAGCATTCTCAAAGCCGTAACCGCCGCTAAATCGGGACATCCCGGTGGTTCTTTATCCATTGCGGATCTCATGGCGTTACTGTATTACGTAGAAATGAACGTTGATCCGAAGAATCCGAAAGACGGCAATCGTGACCGTTTTGTATTATCTAAAGGCCATGCAGCGCCGGCTTTATATGCCACGTTAGCAGAAAAAGGCTTTTTTGATAAAGGTGAATTGGAAAATTTACGTAAAATTGATTGCATGTTGCAAGGCCATCCCGATATGAAACATACACCGGGCGTTGATATGTCTACCGGTTCCTTGGGCCAGGGCATTAGTGCCGCATGTGGTATGGCATTGGCCGGACGCATCGACAAAAAAGACTATCGTGTTTTTGCCGTACTCGGTGACGGTGAATTGGAAGAAGGTCAAGTTTGGGAAGCCGCTATGTTTGCCGGTTTCTATAAACTTAATAATTTGACTGCTTTCATCGACTTCAACGGTCTCCAAATCGACGGTGATATTCGCGAAGTAATGTCGCCGTTACCAATCGCGCCTAAGTTTGAAGCTTTCAATTGGAATGTAATCGAAGTCAACGGTCATGACCTTGATGAATTACACAATGCCATTGAAGCCGCTAAAGCTTGTACCGACAAACCGACAGCAATCGTGATGAACACTGTCAAAGGTAAGGGCGTTAAAGAAATGGAAGGTCAGGCAGGCTGGCATGGTAAGGCGCCGTCCGCTGAAGAATATGAAAAATTCGTAGCAGAATTGTTGGAGGTGTAAGATGGGTAAAGCAACACGTGAAGCATATGGTAATGCCTTAGTGGCTGTTGGCGCCGCTAACGAAAATATAGTTGTATTAGATGCGGATTTATCTAAATCCACTAAAACGGATAATTTCAAAAAAGCTTATCCGGATCGTTTCTTTAACGTAGGGATTGCGGAACAGAATTTAATCAGTGTCGGTGCCGGTTTGGCAGCAGCCGGTAAAATTCCGTTCGTGTCTTCGTTCTCTATGTTTGCTACGGGGCGTGCTTTTGAACAGGTGCGCAATGCCGTATGCTATCCTAAATTAAACGTAAAAATCTGTGCTACTCATGCGGGGATTACGGTAGGTGAAGACGGGGCCACTCATCAGAGCCTTGAAGATATTGCCTGCATGCGTGCTATTCCTAACCTTAAAGTAGTTGTTCCTGCCGATGAAGCAGAAACTACAGCGGTTATTAAATGGGCTGCCGATTATGAAGGTCCTGTATATGTTCGTTTAGGCCGTGCCGGTGTAGACGATGTAACTCCGGAAGGCTATGAATTTACACCGGGGAAAGCTGTTGAACTCGTAGGCGGTAACGATGTAACGATTATTGCGTGCGGTGCTTTGGTAGGTCCTGCCGTTCAGGCCGCTAAATTATTGGCTGAACAAAATGTAAAAGCTCGTGTACTCAACATGGCATCCATTAAACCGATTGATGCTGACGCTATTGTGAAAGCAGCTAAAGAAACCGGTGCCATCGTAACAGCTGAAGAACATAATATTTATGGCGGTTTAGGTGCTGCGGTAGCTGAAGTAGTAACGGAATTTGCGCCGGTACCGGTTATTCGCATCGGCACGAAGGATACATTCGGTGAATCCGGTACACCTAAAGAATTGATGGCCAAATATGGTCTTACAGCAGAAGATATCGTGAATGCTGCTAAAACAGCGATTGAACGAAAATAGTAAAGGAAGTTAATCAATGATTCAATTTAACCATGTCAACAAAGTGTACGACAATGGCTCGCTGGCTTTGGATGACGTAACTATACATATTGAGAAGGGTGAGTTCGTACTTATCTGTGGTCCTAGTGGGGCTGGGAAATCCACGTTTATCAAACTATTATCACATGAAGTAGTACCTGATTCGGGAACCGTTATCGTAAATGACATGGAAGTCTCTCATTTGAAAAAACGGAAAATTCCGTATTTACGACGTCGTTTGGGCATTGTGTTCCAAGACTTCCGTCTTTTGCCAAACAAAACGGTAGCGGAAAACATTGCCTTTGCACTTGAAGTAATTGAAGAAAAACCGAAAGTTATTAAGGAACGAGTTGCCGCCGTATTGGATATGGTCGGCCTCGGTCATAAAGCTGATGATTTACCGCAGGATTTGAGCGGCGGTGAACAGCAGCGTGTAGCCATTGCCCGTGCCATCGTTAATAAACCGTTAGTGCTCATCGCCGATGAACCGACGGGTAACTTGGACCCTAATACCAGTAAGGGGATTGTGGAATTGTTTAAAACAATCAACAATTCAGGGACAACCATCGTTATGGTAACGCATGATATGGAAATGGTTAGATATTTAAATAAGCGGGTTATTGCATTGGAAGATGGCCGCGTAATCAGTGATAGAATGCGAGGTGCTGAATTCAATGAAGCTTAGAACGTTTAGATACTTTGTGAAAGAGGCTCTCAAGTCTATGAGCCGCAACGGTCTCATGACTTTGGCTTCCATTTCCACAGTAGCATTATCTTTATTTATTCTGGGGGTTTTTACTACCGGGGTTGTAAATCTCAATAATTTGGCTTCCAACTTGGAAAGTCAGGTAGAAATTAGTATTTATATGAAAGACGGCTTGACTACCAACCAAGTTATGGAAGTCGGTAAAAAACTAAAAGCCTTACCAAAAGTTAAAAATCTGGAATTCGTCAATAAAGACGAAGCGATGAAGCGTTTTAAAGAACGCCTTGGCGATCAGCAGGGCTTAGTAGCCGCTTTGGACGGCAATAACCCATTGCCATCGGCCTATGTGATTACTTTTGAGGACCCGGAAGAAGTAAAAAGTACGGCTAAATTAGTAGCTACGTTCCCTGAAGTGGAAAGTGCTCATTACGGACAAGATGTAATCGAACAGATTTTCAAAATGACTCAGGTTATCCGCATCGGTGGTATTGCCCTTATTGCCTTCTTGGCAGGGGCGACCTTGTTTATCATCTCCAATACGATTCGCCTTACCGTATTTGCCCGTCGTAAAGAAATCGGTATCATGAAATATGTAGGGGCCACCAACTGGTTCATCCGTTGGCCGTTCCTCATTGAAGGTATGTTGCTCGGTTTTATCGGCGGCGCTATTGCGACGGCTTGTGTTTGGGAATTCTATCACTTCATCACCCTTGAAGTGGAAAATTCCTTGGCATTCTTGCCGTTAGTACCGATGTTCCCATTCTTCTATGACTTGAGCGCTTTTTTATTGGGCGTTGGTGTCTTGGTAGGGGCTATCGGTTCCACTATTTCGTTGAAACAGTATATGAAGGTATAAGAGAAGGGTTGGGTATGGCAAATAATAAATTATCCATGCGCATCGCGGCCGTTCTTTTAAGTACCACCATGTTAGCCTCCGTACCGCTTAGTACTATTTATGCCGAAGACGAAGATTTAACGAATCAGCTCAGCGGCATAGAACAGCAAATGCAAGAAGCGGGCAATCGAAAAGCCAATGCGGAAATTACGATTACGAATGTGTCTGAACAATTGCATCAGATTCAGGTGGAATTGGATCAGGCTACGGCTAATTTAAAAAGCTATGAACAGCAGCGTATGGCTGTAGAAAATGAAATTGTTAAGAATGAAAAATTGTTAGCCGAAGCGCAAGCTCGGTTGGCAACACGGGAAGGCGTCTTCAATAAGCGTGTCCGTGATATTTATATCAACGGTCGTCTCAGCTATTTGGAAGTTATCATTGGGGCCAAAGACTTCAGTGATTTCGCCAATCGCGTTGAAATGTTGCGACGTATTATTGATGCTGACATTAAATTAATCAGCAGCATTAAGACGGAACGTGAAGAAATTGCGCAACGGAAAGCCGAATTGGAAGCAGATCGTGCTAAAGTTGTAGAATTGGAAAACAAAGCACGTGAAACGCAAGCGGTTATTCAGAAGAAAAAAGATGAACAATCCGCTATTTTGGCACAGGCTCAAAATGATAAGGCTGTGGCTGAACAGATGCAGGCTGATTTACAGGCTTCCTCTGATGCTATTCGTGCTATGTTGCAACAGCGTGCAGCTGAACGTGTTGCCGCAGCGGCCGCCGCAGC
>NZ_HF986173.1:0-13370 GCF_000431435.1 Veillonella sp. CAG:933 | reverse complement strand
CCGCCGCAGCAGCAGCGGCTCAGTCCGGTGGCGGCGGTGGCGGTAGTGATTACACTTATGTACAAGGTACAGGCCAACTTGCCTGGCCGGTATCCGGTGTTATTACGTCCGACTTCGGCTGGCGTAACCATCCTATTTTCGGACGACAAATACTTCACTCCGGTATCGATATCGGCGTTGATGAAGGCACCCCGGTACATGCTGCCGATGGTGGTACTGTCGTATTCTCCGGTTGGATGGACGGCTATGGTTATGCTGTTGTTATCGACCATGGTAACGGTATTTCCACTTTATACGGCCATAACTCTGATTTGGCCGTATCGGAAGGTCAATCTGTAAGTAAGGGCACCGTTATTGCCTATGCAGGCAGTACGGGTAACTCCACAGGTCCGCACGTTCACTTTGAAGTGCGTGTAAATGGTGATCCTGTAGATCCACAAGGGTATTTATAAGATGAATAATGAAAATACAAAGCGTCGGTGGTCGGACTCCTTAAAGTCCGGCGTCCGATTCGCCGTTAAGTTTACGCTGGCAGGCATTGTATTTATGTGGCTCGTGTTTTGGTATATTTCCGGCTCCCCAATAGGCGCTGTGAAGTTCTTTTTCACATATTTTGTGGCCAGTCATTTCTATATGGACCCGGTTTCGAAACAATCTTTATTTGAAGGCTCTTTGGCCGGTATGATTGATTCGCTGGGGGAACCGCATAGTCAATATCTTAATGAAAAAGAATATAATGATATTTATATGCAAACATCGGCCAGCTACATCGGAGTCGGTATTGTACTCGGCCAGGATAAGGACGGCCTGATGAAAGTGGCCAGTGCTATTGAAGGCCAGCCTGCTGCGGAGGCCGGCGTTAAATCCGGTGATATCATTGTAGAGATTGACGGGGTTAATACATCTACTTTAACCATGGAACAGGCATCCAAGATGATTCGTGGTGAAGAAGGTACCAATGTTACGATTACTATAATGCGCGGTAATGAAGTTAAAGATATTACCATTACGCGCAAACAAATTACATTGCCAACGGTTAAGGGCAAAATGTTGGATGACCATATTGGCTATATCCGCATCAGTCAGTTTGCGGAGCCAACCGGTCCTGATTTTGCCAAAACCTATAATGAATTAAAAGAAAAGGGCATGACAAAACTTGTCCTCGATTTGCGCGACAATCCGGGCGGTTTATTGACGACTGCTCAGGAAGTAGCCAATTATATTTTGCCGGCCGGTCCGATTGTTACGATTCAGGATCGTTCCGGTCGTATAGAGTCTTATGACTCAGAAGGTTTGGAGCCTACCATTCCTATGGTTGTGCTTATTAATCAAGGTTCTGCGAGTGCCTCGGAAATTATTTCCGGTGCGGTGCAGGATGAAAAAGTAGGTACCATTGTGGGTACTAACAGTTATGGTAAGGGAACGGTTCAAACTATTTTGGGTGTTCCCGGCGATGAAGGCATTAAGATTACGATTGCCAAATATCATACGCCAAATGATCGGGTAATCGACGGTACAGGCATTAAGCCAGATGTGGAAGTTGAATTACCGGACAATGCACAATCTGAAAGTGATGATACACAACTTCAGAAAGCATTGGAAATTTTAAAGACAAAATAATAGTGAGGCGGTAGCTATTTTGAGTTACCGCCCATATTACTATCAGAAAAGGATGAAAACTATGTTTATCGATCGTGCACGAATTTTTGTGAAAGCCGGTGACGGCGGCAACGGGATGAGTAGTTTCCGACGCGAAAAGTATGTTCCTAACGGCGGCCCAAACGGCGGCGATGGCGGTAAAGGAGCAGACATCATTTTAAAAGCGGACAGAAATATCAACACTCTCGTTGATTTCAGATATAAAAGACAATTTAAGGGACCGGCCGGTGAAGGTGGTCAGAGCAGTAATAAATACGGCAAAGGTGCCGATAATATGATTATTCCGGTGCCACTCGGTACGACTGTTAAAGATGAAGAAAGCGGTAAATTAATGGCCGACCTTATCGAAGACGGTCAGACCTATGTGGTAGCCAAAGGCGGCCGTGGCGGTCGCGGCAATGCGCACTTCCATACCAGTGCCAATCGTGCGCCGACGTTTGCGGAAAAAGGCGAACCGGGCGAAGAACGTTGGCTCCAATTGGAACTTAAAGTGTTGGCCGATGTAGGTTTATTGGGGTATCCGAGTGTAGGTAAATCCAGTATTATTCGCAAAGTATCTTCCGCAAAACCGGAAGTGGCGGCATATCATTTTACGACGTTAACACCGGTTCTCGGTGTTGTGTCCGTCGGTGAAGGTCAAAGTTTTGTTATGGCGGATATTCCGGGCCTTATTGAAGGGGCCAGTGAAGGGGTAGGCCTTGGGCATTCCTTCTTGCGCCATGTGGAACGCAGTAATATCCTCATCCATGTACTCGATGTATCGGGCATGGAAGGCCGCGATCCGATTGAAGATTTCCACACGATTAATAAGGAATTGGCCAAATATAGTGAAAAGTTGAGCAAAAAACCTCAATTAATCGCATTAAATAAAATTGACATGTTGCAAGACGAAGAAACATTACCTCGTGTTTCAGCGTATTTTAAAGAACAGGGGTATGAAGTATTCCCGGTAAATGCGTTAACCGGTGAAGGCTTGCCTGATTTGGTAAATCGTGCCTGGTACTACGTAGAAAACTATGTACCGGAACCGGAAGCAGTCGATGATACCGTGTTATACGAAGCTAAACCGGATACAGACTTTACTATTACCCGTGGTGACGATGCATCCTTCATTATCAGTGGTGCTCGTATTGAAAAATTAGTAGCCATGACAAACTTAGAAGATGAACAGGCTCTTCGTCGTTTCCAAAAAATTTGGTCCTATATGGATTTAGATAGAAAATTGAAAGAACGTGGCTGTAAGGACGGCGACGAAGTGGTAATCGGTGATCAACGCTTTACTTTCCACGATTTATAAGGAAGGACTAGTAGACTATGACAGGTAAACAAAAACGATTTTTGCGTGCATTAGCCAGTACCATGCCGGCTGTAGTTATGATCGGTAAAGGCGGCTTGGAAGATGCTGTTATTGACAGTGCTCGTGCGGCCATTACGGCAAGAGAACTTATTAAAGTTAAAGTGTTAAATAATGCCCCTGTGGACCCTGCAGAAACATTTGAAGAATTAGCCGATATGTTGGGTGCCGAATTGGTACAGGTTATCGGTCACAACGGTGTTTTATACAAAGCCAAAAAAGACCCCAAAATCATATTGCCCCGTTAGTCAGCCGAATTAATTCGCTTAATGCGTTAGTTTAGCTGACTTCCGGAAACGTTAAAAGGTAATCTGATGATGAGGAGATATAATTATGAGCGAAAGAGAGTCTACTGTTAAAGTCGTAACAAATGAACATTCCCGTGACGTATTGGCCAAGGCTAAGCGTATCGTCGTTAAAGTGGGTACCAGTACCTTAACCTATGACACGGGACGGCTTAATTTGCGCCGAATCGAATCGATTGTAAAGCAATTGGCTGATTTGGCCAATCAAGGGAAGGAAATTATTTTAGTCAGTTCCGGTGCCGTAGGTGCCGGGTTGGCTCCTTTGGGGGTTAAAGAAAAACCAAAAGACCTTGTCATGAAACAGGCTGCTGCCTCCGTGGGGCAAGGGGTTTTACTCCATATGTATGAAAAGCTATTTCGTGAATACGGCCATACGGTAGGTCAGATTCTTCTGACTCGCGAAGACAGTATGAATCGCTCTCGTTATATCAACTTGCGCAATACTTTATATGCGTTGATTTCTTTAGGCGTGATTCCTATCATTAATGAAAATGACGTAGTGTCTATTGATGAAGTTAAAATCGGTGATAATGATACCCTGTCGGCTGTTATTGCAAGTACAGTTGAGGCCGATTTGTTGATTATTTTATCTGATATTGAAGGTTTGTATACGGCTAATCCGCAAACGAATCCGGATGCCGAATTAATACATGAAGTAGACGTTATTACGCCTCATATTTATGAAATAGCCGGTGGTGCCGGTACATCACGCGGTACGGGTGGCATGTATACTAAAATTCAAGCCGCCAATATTGCCGTTAATTCCGGTGTGCACATGGTTATCGCTTCCGGTGAACGCAATGATTCTATCGAAGTGATTGCCGCCGGCGGTTTACGAGGCACCCATTTTGTGGCGCGTGATTCGAAACCGCATATGAAAAAACGCTGGGTAGCCTTCGGCAAGCGGCTTAAAGGTTCGGTTACTGTCGATAAGGGCTGTGCTGATGCTTTACTTAAAAAAGGCTCCAGTTTATTGCCGGTTGGTATTACGGCAGTAAGCGGTGAGTTTCATGAAGGGGAAACCATTAGTATCCTGTTTAATGACGAAGAAATTGCCCGTGGTATGGTAAACTTCTCATCAGCGGATCTTGATCAAATTAAAGGTTGCAATTCCCATGAAATTACGTCTATTCTTAAGATAGACAGTGCTCATACGGAAGTCATTCATCGTGATAATTTAGTAATCCTCAGATAGGAGTCTTAATATGACAGAGTACGCAACATATTTTGAAACTATGGGCCGTAAGGCTCGGGCCGCATCGACGGCTATGCAATTGGCCGATACGGCGGTAAAAAATAAATTATTGCAGACCGTGGCTGATGTATTGGTAGCTCATATTCCGGCCATTTTAGATGCCAATGAAAAAGATATGGCACAGGCCGGCGATTATAATTTACCGCAAATTATGTATGATCGATTGCGTCTTACTAAGGAGCGCATCGAGCAGATGGCTCTTGGGGTACGTGAGCTTGTTGATTTAGAAGACCCTATCGGTGAAGTTATGGAGTCGTCTACCCGTCCCAATGGCATGGAAATTACGAAAGTACGGGTACCATTGGGGGTTATTGCTATGTTTTACGAAGCAAGACCAAATGTAACTGTTGATGCAGCGGCTCTATGTATGAAAACAGGCAATGCGGTTATTTTACGGGGCGGTAAAGAAGCATTTCACACTAATGAATGCTTGGTAAATTTATTGCGTGACGCATTGACCGAAGTTAATTTACCGGCCGATGCGGTACAATTGGTAACCGTCACCGATCGTGCGGCCGTATCTGATTTATTGCGCCAACGTGAATACATTGATGTAGTAATACCTCGTGGCGGTGCGGGCCTTATTAAACGAATTGTAGAAGAAAGCCGCATTCCGGTTATTGAAACGGGGAGCGGTGTCGTTCATGTATATGTGGATAAAGATTGTGACGAAGCTAAAATTGTACCGATTGTAGTCAATGCTAAAGTACAGCGGCCATCCGTATGCAATTCCGCGGAAACGTTACTTATTCACGAAGCGGTGGCACCTAAATTGTTGCCGATTATTGCGGATGCTTTAATGGCCAAACAGGTGGAACTTCGCGGTGATGAAGCTTCGCGGGCTATCGTTAAAGATATTAAAGCTGCTGAAGAATCGGCATGGTCAACGGAATATAACGATTTAATTATGAATGTAAAAGTAGTGCCTTCCGTGGAGGCTGCCATTGCTCATATTAATCACTACGGGACGAAACATTCGGAATGTATTATTACGGAAAATAAAGAGGCGGCACAGGCCTTTTTACAACAAGTAGATGCATCTACCGTGTATGTAAATGTTTCCACCCGTTTTACGGATGGCTTTGAGTTTGGCTTAGGAGCCGAAATCGGTATCAGCACTCAGAAACTACATGCGCGCGGGCCTATGGGGCTCTTGGCGCTTACTTCGTATAAATATTATGTGCAAGGAGATGGCCAAATTCGTTCATGATAAAGTGGCTCAATATGGTACGAGTTTATGGCTCCTACTTAAAAACACCTAAGGGACGCTATGAATGGCTATCCTATATTAAAGCAATAATACTGTGGCTTGTAATATCATTGTTAATTATGGGGATAATGTACTGCTTATGAAACTTACAGGAAGAATCGGCATCATCGGAGGTACCTTTAATCCAATTCATTTAGGCCATTTGATGATAGCGGAAATGGCGCAGGAAACCTATGAACTTGACCGCGTTATTTTTGTACCGGCGTATCATCCGCCTCACAAACATGAAGACGTGATTGATGCAAAATATCGCTATGAGATGACGGCGGCGGCTGTTATGGACAATCCTAAATTTACTATTTCCGACGTTGAATTTAAACGGGAAGGGCCGTCTTATACGGTGGATACGATAAAGTACTTCCGTGCCCAATATGGTGAGGATAAGGAATACTATTTCATAGCCGGTACAGATACCATTCAAGACTTACCCAATTGGAAATATATTGACGAACTGCTCGGTTTATGCCATTTTATAGGGGCTGTGAGACCGGATGGTTCGGCGGCTATTGAAAAGATTATTGAATATTTTGGCGATTTAGGTCGTGACCGTATTCATTTGCTGGAAGTGCCGCTCATGCAGCTGTCGGCTACGGATTTACGTCAAAGATTGCGCACCAAGCGCAGTGTTCGCTACATGATTCCTAAAGCCGTAGTTCAGTATATTGCACAACATGATATTTATAAAAAGTGAGGCAACAAATACTATGTTTGAAGAAATTATTAATGATTTACAAATGCGACTTAGTCCTAAACGTTTCGCCCATACTTTAGGTGTGGCGAGAGCCGCTGTAGGATTGGCCCAACGCTATGGTGCCGATCCGGAAGAAGCTTATATTGCCGGTCTTTTGCATGATTGTGCTAAAGAATTGCCTTTATCGGAAATGCAGCGTTTGGTAGATGACGCGGACATTAAAGTGGATATGGATATGTATGTAAACGGTGCGCTATTACATGGTGTAAGCGGTGCCGTTATGGCCCATGATCGCTATGGTGTTATTGACGGTTATATTCTCGATGCCATTCGTTATCATACGACGGGCCGCGTAGGTATGACGCAATTGGATAAAATAATTTTTCTAGCCGATTATGTGGAAGAAACTCGGGATTTTCCGGGTGTGGACTATTTACGCAGTCTGGCCTTGGAAGATTTGGATGAAGCGGTGTTGGCCGGTTATGATACGACAATTCGCCATTTGTTGGATCAGGAGTTGAGTATTTATTTTAAAACCATTTTAGGCCGTAACGATATGGTACGGCGTATTCATAATCGATAGGGTGCGTGTAGTATGGAAGAAGAAGTGCGTAAAAGACCGACTCGGCGGGGGCGAAGAAAACCCAAAGTACGTTGGGGACGGGTTATCTTAGCTTTGATAATACTCATAGTCCTGGTAGGCGGTATCGGTTTTGGTTTATGGCGTGGTTATCAGGCAGCGGTAAGTTATTTTGGCGGGTCAGCTACGACCGAGACAACAACGACGGCCGATGTGGCACCACCGTCAGAGCCAAATCAAGTATCGACAATTCCTTTAGAACAAAAGTCGCTGGATAAGCCGATTTATATTTTATTGGTAGGTAAAGATAGCAATAATCCGGCACAAGGGGATGCTCTCTTTTTACTATCCGTAAATGAACAACAAAAAAATATTGATGTAATCGGCATCCCGTCCAATACAAAAATTTACAGCCGTGACAATAAGTCCGTGTCTATGATTAATACCATGTACAGCAGCGGTAATATTGAACTTACTAAGGCCGTGGTGGAAGATTTATTCCATATTCCCATTCCCTATTATGTGGTGGTCGACGAGGCGGCTTTTAAAGATACCCTTGATGTACTGGGTTCTCAAGATATGTATGTGGAAAAAGAAATGGTACATATTGACGACGCTACCGATACAGCCGATGTCAATTTGGCACGTGGATATCAAACATTGGATGCGGATAAAGCGTATCAATATGTGCGCTTTGTGGATGCCGATAAAAATGCATTCAGTCGTACCCAGCGTCAAGAACGGTTTTTAAAACAATTATTGAGTTCTCAGGAAGATACTTTTACTATTTCCCGCATGTGGCATGTGTGGCGCCTCTGGAGCCACTATGATTCTAATATCAGTACGACTGACGCAGTTAAACTGGTTATGAGTTTGGGCAGTCTTACCGGTAATAATATTCAGTACTATATTTTACCGGGCACCAGGGAAGTGCTTAACGGCGAAATATTCTGGACCTACGACCCGGTAGAAGCGCAGCAATTATTGGGCATTACCTTAGGCAATGCACCGATTGAAGGCGGTGGCGACGGGACAACTGATGATTCGAAAAATACTTCGGCCGGTAACGCCAAAGAAGGCTAAATATTAATTTACTATGTTATAAACAGCATTATAATTGTTAAAATAATTATAGGGGTTGTAACGGTTAGTCGTGACAATATATTGTATTTATTTTTATAGTTTATTGTTGGCGATGATTATAAAAAGGAGATTTCATGAAAGAGAAACAAGAAATTAAAGACGTGGCATTAGCATTGGCACAAGCAGGTTTTGACAAAAAAGGTACAGACATTGCCATTTTGGATTTGGAAGGTTTATCCAGTTTAGCGGATTATTTCGTATTGGTGAGTGCGTCCAACGTAAAACAGGCACAGAGTATTGCCGATGAAATTGAAGATAAAGGGGCTGAAGTAGGCGCTACCGTGCTTCATCGTGAAGGTTATCACGAAGGGGAATGGATTCTTTTGGACTTCGGCGATATTATCTGTCATGTCTTCGGCGGGCAGGAAACACGCTCTTTCTACGGCTTGGAACAGCTTTGGAATGATGCGGCTCGCGTAGAATTTACAGGGGCTTAATATGGCAACACAATTATCTGAAAACACATTAGCCACGCTGAAAGTGTTACGTCAAAGCGACCAAGGTTCGTTCTTGGACGGTGGTACGGGCAATACCAATGATGACATTTTACTTCATAAGGATCAACAGACCGCACCGGTGAAAATCGGCGATGAAGTACCGGTATTCTTGTACAAAGATCCGAAAGGTCGTCTCACCGCCAGTATGCGTTTGCCGGCTATTAAAGAAGGTCAAATCGGCTATGTGGAAGTAATAAATAAGACTCAATTCGGTGTTTTCGTCGAAGTGGGTACCGAACGCGGCATATTTATGCCACACGCAGAAATGCGCGGTCGTCCGCAATTAGGCGAGAAAGTCTGGGTTCGTTTATATACGGATAAGTCCGGTCGTTTAGCTGTTTCTATGGATGTGGATGATGCTATGCGCCGTGCCTCTAAACCGGCTACGGAAGCTAAAGTCGGACAAATGGTGCGTGGTGCCATCTATAATTTCACCTCCGATGGTGCTTTTTTTATCACCCCGGAACGTTGGATTGCGTTTATTCATAACAGTGAAATGACACATCATTTGAAGGTGGGCGAATTGATTGATGCTCGCGTTACCTATAAACGTGATGACGGACGTGTTAACGTTTCCATGCGTCCTGTAAAAGAAACGGCTTTGACCATTGATGGCGAAGTGTTATTGGAATATTTATATCAGCGTAATGGCCGTATGCCATACAGTGATAAATCATCGTCTGATATTATTAAAGCAAAATTCGGTTTCAGTAAAGCAGCCTTTAAACGTGCTGTAGGTCATTTAATGAAAGAAGGTAAGGTTATTCAGGAAGAAGGCTGGACCTTATTGACCGAAACGGGTAAAACAGCGGCTGAGGAACTTGTGAAAAGTAAGACAAACGGTGACGCACCCCAAAGTGCAGGTGTAACCGAAGCGTCTGACACAGGTAAGGAAGCCAAAGAGGATACTCGTAAGGCGTAGTGACGGCAAATAGAAGGCGTAATCAATTACGCCTTTCTTTGCATTTACCGACATATTGAATTTGAGGGTTGATTAATTATGAAAATTATTGTGGTAGGCGCCGGTAAGGTTGGCTATTCCGTAGCACAGCGCCTCGTGCAAGATGAACATGATGTATATATTATTGAAAAATCGGCAGAGCGCATCCGTAATCTGGAGAACAGCTTAGATGTAAGTCTCGTTCAAGGTAACGGCAGCAGTTTACAATTACTTAAAGAAATCGGTATGGATGATGTGGGTATGCTCATCGCCGTTACGGATTCCGATGAAGTAAATATGCTGGCTTGTTCGGTGGCAAAAATCGGCGGGATTCCTCGTACTATAGCTCGTGTTCGTGATAATGATTACTTGAGAGAAGAAAACCGCGAGTTACAGGAACAATTAGGGGTTGATTTATTTATTAATCCGGAGATGGTATCGGCTCAAGAAATTGTGCAGGTATTACAGACTCCGGCAGCTCTTGATGTGGAGGATTTTGCCAGTGGGGCTGTCCGTCTCATGGAATTTAAGATGCATGAAGACGTTCCTTATATTAACCAACGTTTGCGGGATATTCAATTTCCGGAAGGTGTTATTATTGTAGGCATTCTCCGGAACGGCGAAATGACTATTCCTCATGGGGAAAGTCGTCTGTTGAATATGGATAAAGTATTCTTCTTGGGAGCGAAAGATGCTATTTTGAAAATAGCCGAAGAATTCCACGAAGAAGCCATGATGGAGCAAACCAAGCGTATTCTATTGATTGGGGCCGGCCTTATCGGTCGCAATTTGGCGGTTCTCCTCGATCGAGCCGGTTACATGGTTAAAGTTATCGAAAAAGACATGGAGCGCTGTGAGCTTTTGGCATCCATGGTAGAGAACGCCATGGTTATCAATGGTGACGGCACAGATATGAATTTATTGGAAGCGGAAGAAATTTCCGATTGTGATGCTATTATCTGCCTTACTGATGATGATAAATTGAATCTGCTGGTGGCCTTATTGGGTAAACATTTAGGTGTACCAAAGACAATCGTGCGCGTTGGCCGACCGGAATATATTGTCCTTATGGAACAAGTAGGGATTGATATTGTATTTTCGCCGCGCCTTTTGACATCCGGCGAGATTTTACGTATGGTACGACGCGGTGAAAATGTAGTGAGCATCTCCACCTTTGAAGGCTCCAAAGCAGAAGCCGTGGAAGTGGTATTGAGTCCGGTATCGCCGCTTGTGGGTTGTGCTTTGAAAGACTTGAAGCTCCCCGGTAAAGCCTTGGTAGGTGCTGTTGTACGTGATGGTTCCACTATTGTGCCGACAGGTAATACGGTGCTTTTTGCCAATGACCATATTGTTTTCTTTACGTTGCCGAATCATGTTAATAAACTATTAACGTATTTGAAGCCGGTTTAATCGAGGTGTCCTATGCGTATACAGATTGTCATGCGATTAGTGGGGCAGTTAATCCTCATTGTTGCAGGAATTATGTGGGTTCCGTTCATTTACGGTTTGACGGTTGGTGAGTCATATTTTTCTTTTATCGGCGCCTCCATTATGGCGGCTGTAACGGGCAGTTTATTGTATTATTACGGGCAGCCGAGTACAAGTTACAGTTTGCGCGACGGTTTTTTGACCGTTAGTTCTATCTGGATTTTGGTATCCTTTTTTGCCTCTTTACCGTTTTACTTCGGCGGCGTTTTGCCAACATTTATAGATTCTTTATTTGAGTCGGTATCGGGGATAACGGCTACCGGTGCGTCTGTGGTGGAAGAGTTGGACAGCTTACCCAAAAGTTTTGTGCTGTGGCGCAGCCTCACTCATTGGCTTGGCGGTATGGGGATTGTCGTATTGGTGCTGGCCTTCCTTAAGAACTTAGGCGCTGATTCGGCTCATTTGTTCAACGCTGAAGCTTCGGTACCGCGTCCCGGTGTGGTATTGCCGCGCATTCGTTCTATGGCTTTTAAATTATGGACTATTTATTTATTATTTACAGCCGTATGTTTCAGCGCGTTAGTAATTGCCGGTATGTCGTATTTTGACGCCATTAACATGACGTTTACCACGATTGCCACCGGTGGTTATATACCAAACGACGGAGTCGTTGATATTTATACGGAAAATTGGGCTATTCGCTGGATTTTAATCTTTTTTATGATTTTGGCGGGTGGTAACTTTACCGTATACTATGCCGTATTCCAACGAGGTCTCAAAGCGGTTTGGCAGGATTTTGAATATCGCATGTATTTATTGATTCTGTTTATCGGGTCAATCATTGTAATGTATGCTTTATATATGGCCGATAATTTTTCCTCCGGTACCTCCTTTAACCGGGCTGTATTCATGATTGTGTCGATGCAAACCGGTTCCGGATTGGTTCTTGGCAACTATGATGTATGGTCGCCGCTCGCACAAATGATGCTTTTTATGTCAATGTTCTTCGGTGGTTGTAGCGGGTCTACTACGGGCGGTATTAAAATTATTCGTATCATTATTTTAATTAAAAGCAGTATTATTTATTTGCGTAAGGCTATTCATCCCGATATGGTGCAGACCATTACGATTAATGGCAAATCTATGCCGCAAAAATGGGTTCAAATGACGCAGCAGTTCTTTTTCCTATATATGACTGTATTTGCTATTTCTGCGTTGGGCATTGCCGCTACAGGCCTTAGTTTCGGTGAATCTTTACAATGTGTAGCGGGGATTTTGGGGAACGTAGGCCTTGCGTTCGGCAAACTGGGGCCGCAAGGCTCTTTTGCGGTGCTTCATCCGATGGCCAAAATAATTTGTGTAATCGATATGTTGCTCGGTCGTTTGGAATTGTTTACCTTACTTGTATTACTGCATCCTGATTTTTGGCAGGGCTATTTCCTTAAACGTCGCAAACGTTCCTATAAGGTATTGCAACCGGTAGGTACTCATCGCAGAGGCTAGAGCCTTAACACTTTTTACTCACTGGTGATTAATAGCCATGATAGAAGGCCTAACGTATGAATTGAATAGAAGGCTCAACGTATGACTTGAATAGGAGGACTTTATGGAAATTTTAAAACAGCCTTTAGGCTTATATAAGGCAAATTGTTATGTTTTAAAAGAGGCCGGCCAGGCGCTTATCATAGATCCGGGCTTTCATGCTCATAAAGTCCTTGAAATGGTAGGGGAAGCGGACCTTCAAGGCGTTGTACTCACACATGGTCACTGCGATCATGTGTGTGCCGTTGACGGTGTTTTGAAAGAACGTCCTGTTCCTTTATATATGCATCCCGGGGATGATGAATTGCTACATGCCAAACGGCGGATGCCATCGGCCTATAAAGGCCTCTTTCAGTCCCCGTATTTGCACTTAAAGGAAGGAACTCTTAAGCTCGGGGTATTTGACCTCTATGTGCATGAAACGCCGGGACACAGCAAAGGAAGCGTTATTATACAGTGGGGGAATCATCTGTTTACCGGAGATACTTTGTTCAAAAATTCAGTAGGGGCTACGAATAACTATAATGGGGATGATGCGGTGCTTAAAACTTCGCTTCGCCACATTATGACATGGGACCCTGATTTAATCGTTCATCCCGGTCATGCAGAGGATACAATGATTAAAGAAGAGTTGGCTCATAACCCGTTTTTACAGCCTTTGAAAGAATTTAATTAAATTGGTTAATTGTAAACTGAAATTGAACAT
>NZ_HF986172.1:18050-22734 GCF_000431435.1 Veillonella sp. CAG:933 | reverse complement strand
AAAGTGTTCAATTTCACATTGCAATTTACTATTTAATTAAATTGAAATAAAATATTAAATTTATACTAGACAAAGTACTCTGAAAAATGGTAGAATAATT
Source organism: Veillonella sp. CAG:933 (assembly GCF_000431435.1). Classification (NCBI taxonomy): domain Bacteria; kingdom Bacillati; phylum Bacillota; class Negativicutes; order Veillonellales; family Veillonellaceae; genus Veillonella; species Veillonella sp. CAG:933. The sequence goes on along the minus strand of NZ_HF986172.1, from coordinate 22,634 downwards.
TTCGTTGCTAAGGGCGGCGAAAGTAATGAAACAGTCAAAAGCATGTAAAAACTTTTCAAAAAGTTGCTTGACAATTGTTGCTGAAACCCCTATAATAACAAAGTAACGTATACGGCCCCGTGGTGTAGCGGTTAACATGTCGCCCTGTCACGGCGAAGATCGTCAGTTCAAATCTGATCGGGGTCGCCACGTTCGCCCCGGTAGCTCAGTCGGTAGAGCAAAGGACTGAAAATCCTTGTGTCGACAGTTCGATTCTGTCCTGGGGCACCATTTATGCGGAAATAGCTCAGTGGTAGAGCACCGCCTTGCCAAGGCGGGGGTCGCGAGTTCGAATCTCGTTTTCCGCTCCATTTATTTGGCGGCATAGCCAAGCGGTAAGGCAGAGGTCTGCAAAACCTTTATTCCCCAGTTCGATTCTGGGTGCCGCCTCCATATTTTTCTACCCATGCCGGGGTGGCGGAACAGGCAGACGCAACGGACTTAAAATCCGTCGGTTGGAGACAACCGTACCGGTTCGATTCCGGTCCTCGGCACCATTTAGACTGAATGAAAATTCAGTCTATTTTTTTTTGAAATAAAGAAGGACTTTTTTCCTCCTATAGCGAACTATATATTTAGAGTAATTAATCATGTATATTTTGGTACAGATACATACTATGGTATAGCTAAAGGAGGATTTCGTATGAATTTTGAACTTCGTGATGGTCACGAGTATATTGATGAAGTAAAGAAACTATTTGTTGATTATGTACGTTCCTTAGGTGTTGCTGCCAATGTGAAAGAATTTGAAGGCTTGGAAGAAAAGTATAAAGGCGACCGTGAAGCGTTATACATTGCCTTTGTAGATGATGTACCGGCCGGCTGCGTAGCTTTACGCCATGTTAACTATGAAACAGCTGAAATGAAGCGTCTTTATGTACGCCCTGAATTTCGTCGTACCGGCCTCGGTATGAATATTGCTCACATTCTTGTAGAAGAAGCTAAAGAAAAAGGTTATAAGACGCTTCTATTGGATTCCTTGCCTAGCATGGAAAGTGCCAAAGAATTATACAAAGCCTTGGGCTTTAAGAGCACTGACCGCAATGTGAAAAAACCGGTTCGTACGGTTGTGCATTTATCATTACCTTTAGTTTAATCAATACCGACCAAAATAATAACGTAAATAAAAGCGAGTCCCGCTTCTGATGGGGACTCGCTTTTTGTGTGTTTTTGAAGGACTGAAAATCCTTGTGTCGACAGTTCGATTCTGTCCTGAGGCACCATTTAATAACAATTCCATGCGGTTGTGGTGGAATGGCAGACACGCCATCTTGAGGGGGTGGTGAGCTTACGCTCGTATGGGTTCAAGTCCCATCAACCGCACCATATCAGTAAATAAGCGCCTTGCGAGATTTCGCAGGGCGCTCTTTTTGTTTATTTTTTGTTTGTAGATTTCTTTTGTTCGTCTTTAGATTCGTTGACATTAATAATCACATTTTTCTCCTGCCAACTGCGTACGGCATCATTGACATACGAATTACGCAACTCATCAGCTTCTTCCGGAGTCATGATGATTTTTTTACGTGGGATAATGATTTCACGATTTGCAGGTACATCTTCACTATACGAATAACCATCATCAGGATCCCACTGATTGATGGTTGCGCTGCCGTCAGGATGGCGAATTACTTGCGTTTGCAATTCTGCAAAGACTGTTGTAGAACTGATTAATAGTAACCCCGAAAGGGCCATTAGCATCTTTTTCATAAAAACCTCCACAAATACAGATATAGAACCTGCAATTCTGAATAAACTTCAAAGATATAAACGAGCCTTCGAAATATACTTTCGGAGGTCTTTTCTATTTTTATAATGTAACTAAATTTTATGTTTTAATCGTTTGTTTTTTACTTTGAAAACAAATATCAAAACTTAATTCTATTATACAGTAATCATATGAAAAAATGGTAATTATTTACAACAACGGTAGCTGATTAATTCTTATTTTACTATCCGTATATAGGGGACTTTAAACACCGTATTGTGCTATAATAAAGTGATATATTTGAGACAAAGAGACCATTATTTCATGTTGTTTGTAAATTACAAGGAATTAAGGAGTAAACATCTTGGAATTATTATGGCTTATTTTTGACATGGTGGGCACCATTGCCTTTGCCGTTTCGGGGACGCTTGTAGGCATCGGGCGGCGTATGGATATTTTCGGCATGCTTGTTTTAGCTTTGGCTACGGCCATTGGTGGCGGTATTATGCGTGATTTAATTGTGGGTAATATTCCGCCAAATTCGCTTCGCACCGGCATTTATGTGGGAACGGTCATTGCGGTAACCTTTATTATGTTCCTTATTTATCGCTCACGCAGCGATCATTACATCGGGACTCGTTGGGTTCGCCGGATGTATTTGGCAGCCGATACGTTGGGGCTTGCATCCTTTACGGTTACCGGCGCCGGCATCGGCGTGTACAACTATCCGGATATGCCGGTTTTGAGCGTTATCTTAGGTTTGTTGACGGCCGTAGGTGGCGGGGTAATCCGTGATATCTTGGCACAGCGCGTACCGTCGGTGCTGCGTGAAGAAGTGTATGCCTTGCCGGCCATTATCGGCGGTATCGTGTATTGTGCGTTTTACTACGGAGGCATGTGGCAAATGGCGTCGTACAGTGCGTTTGTCATTGTAGTTGTTATTCGTACGCTGGCCATTCGGTATAATTGGAGCTTGCCGCGCATTAAATAAAATAGGGTTACATATTAACTTAGTTCTATATGTTTAATTAACACAAAATATGATATAATACTAGAGATTACAAGAATTTCGATGAAAATCGATGTTTATTATGTTAATATAAGTCAATTACATTTTATAAAAAAATCAAGTAAAGCTAAGAAGAAGGAGTGAGTGTATTGAAAAAACGATTTTCCTGGCTGGCAGGGGCTTTAGCGGCTGCTGTTTTATGGGGAACATCGCAGGTAGAGGCAGCTACCATTTTATTTGTACCGCAGGATAACCGTCCGGTTAGCTTATCTTACACCGTTGACACGGCGGAAGGTGCCGGTTATACGGTGATTACGCCGCCGGATTATCTGATTTCCGGTAAAAATTATCATGGTGAAGCGGATAAAATTTGGCAGTGGGTTGATGAAAACGCCGGCCGCGCCGATGTGATGGTGCTCAGCACGGATACGTTGGTGTACGGTGGCTTGGTAGATTCCCGTAAACACAACTTATCCTTGAATACGTTGTTGAACCGCACGAAACAAATCGGAACTTTGCACGACAAATTCCCGAATGTGCCGATTTATGCGTTCGGTACGGTAATGCGTTCGCCGCGAGCCAGTGGGGGCGGGGTAGAGCCATCCTATTATGATGAATACGGCCCGACTATTTTCCAGATTGCCGCGTTGCAGGATAAAATGGATGCCGGTAATTTGACACAAGAAGAACAGTCTTCATTGGTACAACTGACCGCTACGGTGCCGGTTGAATACTTACAAGACTGGTTTAACCGTCGTCAGAAGAATATGACGGTTAACCGTGCGCTTATTGATGAAACTCGCAAAGGCGTTTTCAAATATTTCGCCTTAGGTCATGACGATACGAGTACTTTATCGCAGTCAGCTTTGGAAAGTCGTTATTTGAAGTTATACAGCAAAGGGCTTAACATTGATCGTTACGGCAGCTTCCCAGGCGCCGATCAGCTCGGCTTGTTGCTTATTGCCCGCGCTCATGTGGACCGCAATAACTTGAAACCGTCCTTTGAAGTGATTTATCCGTTGGGCGGTGCCGGTGAAACGGTGCCTCATTACGAGGATCAGACCGTTGCCAAGACGATTGCGGAGCACGTGGAAGCCGTAGGTGGCACGCTGGCTACCAAAGGCAAACCGGACATTTTATTGGCCGTAAATACGCCGCTTGGCAAAGTAACCGGCGAATCGGAAGCGTTTGAAAACTTCCCGATGATTTCTGCCAGCACGAATGCCTTTTTAGACAAAATTCAGACCGCCATTGAACAGAACGTACCGGTAAGTGTTGCCGATATTTCTTACTCTAACGGCGCTGACAATACATTCGTATATGGACTCTACAAACGGGATTTACTCTACAAAGTAGATGCGTACAATGGTTGGAATACGGCAAGTAATACCGTAGGCTATGCCATTGCGCAGGGCATTTTGGGCAAAGCTATGCCAACTCAGGCTCATCGCGATATGTTGACGCAGCAGTATTTGGATAACTGGGCTTACCAGGCTAACATCCGTAAAGATATTTATCGCATGCAGGATTCGATTCGCACCGATAATGTGCGCTACACCGGTACTTTGAATGAAAAACTGGAAAGCTACATGGGTGAACGCGTTCAGGATTTTGCCGAAAAATATCTGAAGATTGATCCGCGTACTGTTTCAGCACGATTCCCTTGGGGCCGTCTGTTTGAAACAGATATTACTGTGTATGATCAGCCGATAGCACCTTTGCAAAAAGAATTACGTTTACAGCGTGAAGCGGAAGCCAAGGCTAAAGCGGAAGCCGAAGCAAGAGCCAAGGCCGAGGCGGAAGCCAAAGCTAAAGCGGCAGCCGCCCGCAA
>NZ_HF986172.1:8489-18029 GCF_000431435.1 Veillonella sp. CAG:933 | reverse complement strand
CGGCAATGCAGCCCCGGCAGCACCTGCTACGGGTGGCATGTCCACTCAAATTCCGGTAACGCAGGAATAAGTGAGGCAGCATCAAATCTTAGCGGCAAAGGGTTGCGATTCAGCCGTTAAGAATAAGTGATATAGCATCAAATCTTAGCGGCAAAGGATTGCGATTCAGCCGTCAGGAATAGTGATGTAGCCGTAATTTACCAAAAGAAGTAACAGATATATACGGGACGGAGGGCTTAGTCCTTCGTCCCGTTTGTGTTAGAGAGGAGATACTGTTTTGAAACAGGCCTTTTTACCTGAAATAACTTATATGCGCGGTCTCTGTATGCTTGGCGTTATCGGCATACACGTAGGCTCATTTGCCCTCGCCAATCCGCAAGCCAATGTACAGTTAATCGGTTTGTTGGAGATTTTATCGCGCTTTACCGTGCCGGCATTTTTCTTCTTGTCAGCCTTCGGTTTGTTTTATCACACGTCAAGCTTTGACGAGTTTTCTTACAAGGATTTTCTGTGGCGCCGTTCCCGCGTTGTCTTGTTCCCCTATATTGCTTGGTCTATTTTATATATTGCGTATGCCGGGGCGACAGTGGGCAATTTTGCAGGCTTAACACCGCGCCATTTATTGCCGGCCTTGTTTTTTGGCAACGGCTACTACCACTTGTATTTCATGGTTATTTTGCTCTGGTTTTATCTTATGATGCCCCTTTGGCGGGCCATGGTGCGCGGTATTTTGCAAAAGCCCATTCTTTGGTTGTCGCTCATCTTCGTGGTTCAAGTGGCGTTCAACTTTTGGTCGTCCTATTACAGTGGCCAGATTAAGTTTGCTAATCACTGGCTTCAATATGCGTACTCCATGAAGCTCAATTATTGGGTGCTTCACTATATTTGGCTCTTCCTCTTAGGCGCGGTGGTAGCGGAACGCTATGAAGCAACCTGTGAGTTATTGTGGCGCTATAAAGGGCTTTTGACAATCACCTTTGCATTTTCGGTGGCCCTCATGATAGGCAGTTATTTTTACGTCCTCAATGAGCGGCATTATACTTTGTTGGAAGCGATTTACACGGTTCATCAATTGAGTCCTATGGGGATGCTCTATACCGGTGCCGCTACGCTGTTCTTCCTGTTCTTCTTCATTGCCACACCGATGAGCAGTGCCGCGAGGGCTATTTGGGAGCAGATTGGTGAGACGTCGTACGGGATTTACTTGATTCATCCGTTTATGCTCATCATTCTCTCGGCCGGTATGTTTGTGGCTAAATTGCAATATACGGCTTTGGTTGTTATCGGGCTCTATATTTCCACTGTTTGCATGTCGTACTTAGGGACTTTGCTTTTGAAAAAACTGCCGAAACCGGTGCGTCGTATTCTTTTGGGTCGCTAAATAATCTTTTTGACGGAGTACGCTGCTTTTGCTTGGCTGATAAACGATTTTGACTATACCGTAAATTGAATAGTTAATAAAATTATTTACCTTGTGGGCAAGTGTCCGTCGACTGTGCTATAATCGTTACATAAACAATATTTGATTTTTGTTGGATGTCCCGATGTGTAATTTCGGGTTGCCACATATGATATGCGAGGTGTTCTTATGAAAGAGTTAACCTATTTTAACGGTGAATTTGTAGAACCTGGTGCTAAATGCGTCAGCTTAGACGATCGCGGCTACTGCTTCGGCGACGGCGTGTATGAAGTAACACGCGTTTTTGACGGCCGTTGCTTTGCTTTTTCGTACCATCAGGACAGACTCTATCGCTCCATGCGCTTCATGGATATTCCGGTAAAAATGCGTCCGGAAGATTTGCAGGAACTGCATGAAATCATGATTGAACAGAGTGGTATTACGGACGGCTATATTTATCTGCAGATTACCCGTGGTGTGGAACCGCGTCATCATGCATATGATCGCTCCAAATTGGAACCGACCATGTACATGTATATTCGCCCGATCAAAGAAGATTTGAGCAAATTGGGTGAAGGTGTCAAAGCAATCAGTTTGCCTGACGAACGTTGGCTTAATGTGGATATTAAAACATTGAACCTCATTCCGAATATTTTGGCCCAGACCAAGGCTGAAAAGAAATTCGCTTATTCCGCCGTTTTATTCCGCGACGATATCTGCACGGAAGGGGCTACATCTAACGTATTTGCCGTTAAAGACGGCATTTGCTATACCCATCCGGCCAATAACTTAATTTTAAAAGGTATTACGCGCCAGCTCGTAGTAACTCGCGTCGCTCCGACAGCAGGCGTTTCCGTTATTGAAAAAGAGTTTGATCGTGAATTTGTTGAAAATGCGGATGAACTCTTCTTCACTGATACAATCGGCGGTATTATTCCGATTACGACCTATGATCGCAAGCCGGTTGGCAATGGTGAAGTAGGTCCTGTAGCCGCCAAATTGCGTGCCGGTTATGAAAAATTATTGGCAGAAGGGTTGGCTTAATTAATTTATGAATACCCGAATCATTACGGGGACGGGATTATTATTGGCGCTGGCTTTGCTTAGTCAAAGTCTGCGCCTTATTATTCCGTTGCCCAATATGGTAAGTATGTTTTTGATTGGCTCCTTAGTGGGGCTTTGTATGTTGGTGGCGGCCATGCGTTACGGCTTGGCAAGCGGTCTTGTTATTGCGTGGGCAACGCCGGTCATTGCGTTTATGCAGGCCATGTTGCCGTTCGCGCCCTTTGTGCCGCTCGTGGCGTTAGGAAATACGGTATTTGTAATACTTGGTTATCTCCTTAAAAATCAGTCCGTATGGCTGCAAGCTCTTGTATGCAGCGTGGCCAAATGCGTCGTTTTATATTGCAGTTTTGCCCTGTTATTTGTAGGTTTTGCCGTGCCGTATCCGATTGGACGGGCCGTTCTATTTATGATGAGTTGGCCACAGATTGTGACGGGCACGTTGGCTGTTATAGGGGCACGGTTCCTTTTGAATCACAGCTCACTGGGAGGCAATAAATAATCTTATCAATGGTTATATAAGAACTCTATAGGTAGCTATATAAAAGCCCTATAAGCTGTCTATGAGTCTTCTATTGACAGTCATTCGCTACAGTGTTATGATTTTATCACGCTAAAAATACATAGGTTCATCAAGAGTTGACTGAGGGACTGGCCCTATGAAGTCGCGGCAACCATCCGGTAAGGAACGGTGCCAATTCCAACGAAGCTAGGCTTCGACAGATGAAGAAACTGTAACTCTTCATGTGTGTGAAGAGTTTTTTTATTGTATTAAATATATTTCAAATAGAGAGTTAGAGAAAAGGAGAGCGATCACATGATTGAACTTACGCATATTAGCAAAGTTTATGACGGTCCGAATCGCGTAGAAGCGCTAAAAGACATTAGCCTATCCGTTAAAGAGGGCGAAATCTTCGGGGTTATCGGTCAAAGTGGGGCCGGTAAATCAACCTTGATTCGTTGTATTAATATGCTGGAACGACCTACATCCGGTTCTGTTGTAGTAGACGGTGTAGATCTTACGAAATTGAATGAAAAGGACCTCAGGGAACAGCGGAAAAACATCGGCATGATTTTCCAGCACTTCAATTTATTGTCGTCCCGTACGGTTTATGATAATGTAGCCTTCCCGCTGGAGTTGCAGGGGATGAGTAAAGCGGAAATCAAGGAACGCATTTTGCCGATTCTTGATATCGTTAAATTGGGCGACCGTTTGAATAACTACCCATCTCAGTTATCGGGTGGTCAGAAACAGCGTGTCGGCATTGCCCGCGCTTTGGCAAGTAATCCGAAAGTATTACTTTGTGACGAAGCCACGTCTGCGTTGGATCCGCAGACTACCAAATCCATCTTGGAATTATTGAAAGATATTAATGAAAAATTAAAATTAACTATCGTCCTCATTACACATGAAATGCAGGTTATCAAAGAAATTTGCGACCGCGTTGCCGTTATTGAAGGCGGCGTTATTTTGGAAGAAGGTCGTGTAGTCGATGTATTTACAGGCCCTAAAGAAAAGACAACGAAGGAATTCGTAGGGGCTATTATCAGTCATAAATTACCGGAAGAAGCATGGCGCCATCTCAATGTACAGCCCGATTGGAAAGACGGCTTACATCCGATTATTCGTTTGAACTTCACCGGGGATGTTGTGGATGAGCCGATTGTAGCGGGCATGATTCGCCGCTTCGGCCTCGATGTAAGTATTCTCTTCGGCGGCGTCGATTACATTCAAGACACGAGCTTTGGTCATTTGATTGTAGTGTTAGACGGTAACAGAGAGAATGAAGAGCAGGCGATTCAGTACTTGAATGAATTGCCTATTGGAAGCGAGGTGATCGGCTATGTCGCAACAAATCATTAATTTGTTGATTCAAGGTTTAGGCGAAACCTTGCAAATGACAGTTATCTCTACCATTGTATCCATGATTGTAGGGATTCCGCTCGGTGTTATTTTGGTAATCACCGGCAAAGGCCATATTATGGAAAATAAGGCAGTGAATGCCACATTAGGTTCGGTTGTAAATGCACTCCGTTCCATTCCGTTTATTATTTTGATGGTAGCGATTATTCCGCTGACCCGTATTATTGCCGGTTCCTCCATCGGGACTACGGCGGCTTGTGTACCGCTTACGATTGCGGCTATTCCGTTCTTGGCGCGTTTGGTAGAAACATCGATTCGCGAAATCAACAGCGGTGTTATTGAAGCAGCGCAGGCTATGGGGGCTTCACCAATGCAGATTATCCGCAAAGTGTTATTGCCGGAAGCATTGCCTACAATTATTGATAACATAACTGTTTTGGTAGTTAACTTAATCAGCTACTCCGCTATGGCCGGTGCTATTGGGGGCGGCGGTCTTGGGGATATCGCGATCCGTTACGGTTATCAGCGTTTTCAAGGCGACGTAATGTTGGCGACTATCGTTATCTTGATTGTATTGGTGCAATTGATTCAGTCTTGCGGTGATTTCTTGTCCCGCAAAGTGAATAAACGTTAAGCTTTTGTAAAAAGCATTGGCATGCATGACGTGCCGGACAGATAAGTTTTTTTGAAAAAGAAAAAGAGAGTAGAGAAAAGACTGGGAGGAAACATATGAAAAAATTAGCATTCTTATTGGCAGCCATCGCAACGTTCGCCTTGGTATTGGTTGGTTGCGGCAATGACAGCAAAGACGGCGCCGCAGCGGGGAATCATGAAATTTCCGTAGGTGTAACAGCCGGTCCGCACGCTCAGGTTATGGTTTTTGTAGCCAAAGAGGCGGAGAAACAAGGTCTTAAAGTTAAAGTCGTAGAGTTTAATGATTATATTCAGCCGGATGTGGCGCTTGAACAAAAAGAATTGAGTGCCAACTCCTATCAGCATCAGCCATTCCTTGACAACATGGTGCAGGAACGGGGGTTGAAATTAGTGTCTATCGGCAAAACAATTCTTTTGCCAATGGGTCTTTATTCCAACCAGTATAAAGATTTGGCTACTGTACCAAACGGTGCGAGCGTAGCGATTCCAAATGATCCGACTAATGGCGGTCGTGCTCTATTGTTATTACAGCAAGCAGGGCTCATTCAGTTGAAAGACGGCGGTTCGCCGAAATCTACGGTAGCGGACATTACCTCCAATCCTAAGAACTTACAAATTAAGGAATTGGAAGCCGCTCAGATTGCCCGTTCGCTTAACGATGTAGATATTGCTTTAGTTAATACAAACTACGCGCTTAATGCAGGGTTAAATCCTTTGAAAGATGCCGTTGTAGTTGAAAGCAAAGATTCCCCGTACGCTAACGTATTTGTTGTCCGTCAAGGCGATGAAAACAACGAAACTATTAAGAAATTATTGGCTGTTTACCAGTCTGATGCAACTAAGAAATTTGTAGAAGATACCTTCAAAGGTTCCATTATTCCGGCATTCTAGTCGGGTTGAAAAAGACTTTTTCACTTTTTTGTGTGAAAGTCTTTTTCTTTTGCTTAAATATGTATATAATAAAATTATCTAATTAAGCAAAGGGAGGATTCTTATGAGCGTCAATGAAAAACTACGTAATCCTTTAAATAATCAATTGTTTGAAGCCATCTTAGCCTTGAAAACAATCGACGAATGTTATGAGTTTTTTGAAGATATTTGTACGGTCAATGAATTGAAAGCGTTGGCACAGCGTTTGCAGGTAGCACGTATGCTGGAAGCCGGCGAAAGCTATGATAATATTGTGGAGACGACGGGTGCCAGTACAGCCACAATCAGTCGTGTAAAACGTTGCTTGGTCTATGGAGCTGATGGCTACAAAACTATTTTGGCACGTTTGAAATGAGGCATATATGGATGTAAGTTTTATTGATCCGGCACTTTTGATGCCGCTGATGTTATTTTTTGCCGGAGCGTTGGCCGGTTTTGTGGACTCCATTGTAGGCGGTGGCGGATTAATTTCCGTGCCGGCCATGTTGCTTACTAATTTACCGCCCAGTGTGGCACTGGGGAGTAATAAATTATCCAGTGTATTCGGGGCGTTAACGGCGGCTATTGCGTACGCTCGTTCCGGCAAAGTGGAATGGCCTTTAGTAAAACGCTTAATGCCGATTACGTTTGTAGGCTCCCTCCTCGGGACTTGGCTGGTTATCAGCATTCCCCCTTTATATTTAAAACCGATTATCATCGTGCTCCTCGTCAGCGTTTTGATTTTTGTGCTGTTTAAAAAAGACTGGGGCACAGTGACCACCTATGCGGGCGCATCGAAGCAAAAGTTGATTTTACTCGCCATCGGTGCGTTAGGTATCGGCTTTTATGACGGCTTTGTCGGCCCCGGCACAGGCACGTTTTTAATCTTTATGTTTATTTATGCCGGTTTTAACTTTTTATATTCGTCAGGCAATGCTAAGTTTTTGAACTTTACCAGTAATCTGGCGTCACTGATTCTGTTTATAAGTTTGGGTCATGTAGACTATGTGCTCGGCCTTTCGGCTGCGGCGGGACAGATTATAGGAGCTACGCTGGGGGCACGCTTGGCCATCAAAAAAGGTGTGGGCCTGGTGCGTTTTGTATTTATTGCCACCACCGTAAGTATGCTTTGTAAATTAACTTATGATTATATCGTTGCGCAATGGTGACAAAGGAAGGTGAGATACTATGCCAATTAACAGTGAAAATCAGGTGGCTCTTATTAGTGGCGGTACTTCCGGGATTGGTTTTGCTACGGCGCAATTACTACTCAAAAAAGGTTGGAGTGTTGTGATAAACGGTCGCAATGAGCGAGCCGGCCAAGAGGCGGTCGTTAAATTGCGTCGCATTTCGTCTAAAGTACGCTTTGTACAAGGGGATGTAAGTAAAGTCATGAATTGTCGGCGTATCGTTGATGAAACCTGTCGTTTGTTCGGCGATATCAGCGCATTGGTGACTGCCGCCGGTTTTTATAAAGAAGAACTCATTGATGATGTGACGGAACAGGACTTCGATGAAATGATTGGCACCAATGTGAAGGGTACCGTCTTTTTATGTCAGGCTGCCGCGCCTTGTTTGCGTCGTACGAAAGGCAGTATCGTAACCGTGTCCAGTGATGCGGGGATTCAGGGCAATGTGGCATGTTCCGTATACGGTGCATCTAAAGGTGCCATTGTAAGCTTTACCAAATCGTTGGCCCTTGAAATGGCCGTCCATAAGGTGCGCGTAAATTGCGTGTGCCCCGGCGATGTAGATACTTCGCTCGTAGCTCGCCAGCTTGCGGAAAGCGATCAGACCTTTGAAGAAGCTATGGAAGAAATGGCCATGCATTATCCGTTGGGCCGTATTGCCAAACCGGAAGAAATCGGGGAAGTCATCGCTTTTTTACTCAGTGAAAAAGCCTCCTTCGTAACCGGTGCCGCTTGGACTATTGATGGCGGCTTAACGAGTTGGTAATAACGGCCTATAGAGGCTTTCGACTCCCGATTAGGCGTATGGTTAGGCGTATGACTAGGCAAGCCGGATAGAACCTCTGTGCCGGGCGGAATTAAGTCGGCGTAAGATTGCATAATTAATATAGATAAATAAAGAGGATTTTTCACCCTTCATATAGAAATAGTTAGAATGAAGGGTTATAATTAAATTGAATAGTATTAATTTGTCTGTTATTTGACTTTACAGGTGATAAAGGAGCGATATAGATGGAAGATGTAAAAGATTTGATGACTCATCCGGAAGGAACGTTAGCAGCCGTAGAAGCGGAACTCGCGAATCGCGATGCTGAAATTGAAAATATCTGCCGTTGGGCGGCCGCTCGTGCCGGCGTACTCGTGATGGCACCAAAACTTAGCACCACTGCATTGATTGCCAATGATGCGTATATGGTAAGCCGCATTGCCGCTGTTTATGGTCATACGGCTACAGCCGGTGCGATTATCGGCTTCCTCGGCGGTTTGGGCGGTAGTGTAGTGAGCGCTTTATTGACGTCCGTATTCCCTAATCCGAAAGTTAAAATCCCATTGGCTATTTGCTTGACCTATGCCGTGGGCAAATGCGCTAAACTTTGGGTAGAAAACGGCATGCCTATGCCGGGCGATTTCTCCGAATACAGAGAACGTTTGACAGACATTATTGAGCATAATAAAACAACGGTGGGCATGTTGGTAAATTCGCCGCTTAAAGATAAACCGTTAGGCGATGAAAACAAAGACTTCTTAAAAGAAGCCGGTGTGGGCAGCGATGAATTCTTAGGCCTTAATAAATTCAATTTAGACAGCTTGTTGACGGGCGACTTATTGGAAAGCTTTGGCTCTATTAAAAACATAGTAATCGGTGTAGCCAGTGCGGCCGTAGCCGGTATTGCCGGCAAAGCTCTTGCCAATTCCGACAATGAGTATGTAGCCAATGCTAAACATGCTTTGTCCGGTATCGGTGCTTTATTGGCAACCGTAGGCTCCACAGCCATTGACTTGGCAGCCGGTACAGCTACATCCGCTATTAAATCGACCGGTGAAGCAAAATCTACCGTACTCGGCAAAGTGAGCGATATTTTGACATCCGCCGGCGATACTAAAGATGATGTAGTAGATAAAGTAAGCGACTTTGTTGCCTCCGCAGGGGATAAAAAAGACGAAGTTGTGGAAAAAGTAAGCGATGTTGTAAAAGGCATGAAAGACAATTTACAGAAATAATCACCGCGGCAATCCAGTATAGGTATACGAGAATTATAGGAGTGAGCATCAAAATGAATCCTTTGAAATTAATAAAGTATGCGAAATTCTTTTCGTCATCTAAGTTTTTAAATTTTGCCACCGGTGTCGGTAAAAATGTCGCCTTCTTGCGTCGTGCGGCTATTTTGTTCTATTGTTTTCGTGACCCTGACACCCCTAAGTACGTAAAAGCTATCGTGGCAGGCGCTTTAGGGTATTTGATCTTGCCAATCGATTTAGTATCGGACCGCATTCCGTTTATCGGTTGGGTTGATGATGCCGCTGTCATTGCGTTGGCGTTTAAAGTGGCTAACCGCTTTATTAAACCGATGCATCGTGAACAGGCTCAAAAACTTGTTCCATTCGGTTCAGAAGAATAAGAATTTATCAGCTTTTTGGGAAATGCTGAATAATAAAAAGGCCGACCTGCGAGATTTCTCGCA
>NZ_HF986172.1:0-8449 GCF_000431435.1 Veillonella sp. CAG:933 | reverse complement strand
GCCTTTACGTTTCAAATATTGGCTTTACTGAAGCGGTAACAAGCTTGAAGAATGCCGTTCCTATCGTTTTAAAACGACCGTTTGCCTAATTTAGGATGGCTGCATGGCTTGAGGGACAAGGTGTCGATGAGATGGGTCGCTTCGTCCAGACTCACGTCCTCATAATTGCCATGTCGCTCCAAGACGCACATAGGGGAATCAACGCCTACTTCGCCGGCGGGCAAATAAATATATTCTTCATTGGCTATATCTCCAAAAATATAGCCTGCTTGTAAATGTTCACGATGAATACGACTCATAAAAAGCTCCTTATAAAATTTGTTTAAGTTTGAAATCCATATAATCTGCTGAAACAAGATGCAATTTAGTATTGCCAAACGTTTCAGGAATGCGATCAAAGGAATTTTTGTCATGAAGATGACCGAAAATACAATGGTCAACTTTATATTTTTCTAAAAGTTCCGTAAAGCCGCTCGGTTCGTTTTTATCATTAAACGGCGGATAGTGCAAGAGCAAAATACGAATCGGAGCGTGTGCTGATGAGCTTGCGGCTACATTGTTGTCAGCTTGCGTGGCTACGGTTTCGGTTGTCGAAGTGACAGAGCCGTTTTTACGAAGGGCCTGTTCCATTTCCTGAAGAGCCGCTTCGGTGCGAAGCAATTCGCGGGCATAGATGGAAGTATCAGCTGCCTCATCAAAGGATGTATCATTGGGGCAAAGATAACCGCGCGTGCCGCCAAAAGCAATGTGGTCTATAGCGGTGCCGTGACCTTGCAAAAAGGTCAGCTCCTGTTGCATAGCGGTGTCCATTTTCTTGGCACTGCTCCACCAGTAATCATGATTGCCGCGGATTAAATAAATTTGGCCCGGCAGTTGGGCAATTGCTTTTAAATCAGACACTGCCTCCGCCAGGCGTAAAGCCCATGAAGTATCGCCGACAACAAAGACAATATCGTCATCGCTCACTTGTTCACGCCAAGCGGCTATGATGCGCTCGCGATGGTTTTGCCAATGTGGACCGAATACATCCATTGGCTTGGTAGGCGGTTCGCCTGAAAAGTGAAGATCGCCAATGGCAAAAATTTTCATGGTATCTCCTAACTAAATAAAAAAGTCGCAATTCAATTCATTTTTAATCTGTTCAACCCGTTCCTTGTTGCTGATCTGGCTAATAGAATAGCCGATATACAACGGTGACGTAACGTAACGAGGTACTATTTTAACATACTGTGAGCCGGTCTGTAAATCGTAGAAGAACAGATTGTACGAACCGCTGTGTCGTGAAAAGTCTGTTAAAATATAGTGTAAGATTTGTTGAATTCGTTTAGCCATTAAGGCTCTGGACGTTTTTTCATTAAACTCCATATTGAATTCGAAAAAACCGATAATGGGCTTATCGGATAAGGTAATTTTTAAATTATCGTCTTCTTTGAGAATAGGACCGTCAAAATGGTGAACTTTAATGTCTTCCCGATAATCGTAATCGTATAAGCCGATGATTTGGCTGTGAGGATGACGAATGGAGCCGCCGGACATTGGCCCGTAGTTTTTAAAATATAAGACGGATTTGAATTCTTCGCGGGCCATGGTTTCTTGCCATTTGCGCAAAGAAAAATCAAGCACTTCGGTAGCGGTTTCCGGTGAATATCTGGAATATTCACTAAAACAGTCGTGCGTTTCGATGATAACGGTGGGCCAGGTACGATCTAAGACGGGATATTTGTTCATAAGCCAGATAATATCGCCCTTTGTTTCCAATATGTCCGTAAGCTTATCCACGGCACAGAACGGGCAAGCCACTTCGCGATGGCGAATATTTTCCGGTTTGGTGCGGCCCATGGCTATGTTAAATATTAGTGGTTCATTCATAAGTACACCTCTCTTACTCTAATACTAACACAGGATTGACCTTTTGGGCAGTGTGATATAATTAAAATATATTAATTTACTAAAATCGATTTAGAATCACAGCATAGCTTGATGAATCAGAATTAAGGTTTAAAATAAAGTTTGAAGATTATATACAGTTTTTTTGAAAAAACAAATGAGGCAATGATATGAGACCGACTACATTATGTTTTATTATAAATGATAAAAAAGAGATTCTCTTGGGCCGCAAAAAGCGCGGCTTAGGCGCCGGTAAGCCTAATGGTTTTGGCGGCAAGCGGGAAGATGGTGAAACATTCCGTCAATGTGCGGTGCGCGAATTGTTTGAGGAAACGTCCTTGCTGGCTAAGCCGGAAGACTTGGAACCGGTAGCTATTTTGGATTTTCAATTCCCTTATAACGAGGATTGGACCCATGTCAATTATGTGTATCTATTGCGTAAATATGAAGGGCTTCCTATGGAAACGGAAGAAATGGAACCGTTTTGGACTTCTTTTGACAAAATTCCTTACGATACCATGTGGGCCGGTGATGAGGATTGGATCCCGCAGGTTTTAAACGGTGAACTTTTGAAAGGCACCCTTGTGTTTGGCAAGGATAATGACGGTGTCATGGACATGAAGATAACAAAAGTAACGGAGATTCCTGAGTTGGAATCGGTGGAGGCAATGAAAGAGTGGCTCGAAGCGTAAATGAGGATAAAGGTTTAAAAAATAAAAATATAGACACAGTAGCTTTAAAGGCGAAACCGGAATCCAATCAGGCTGCCGCTGAAAATGCTGTGGCTGAGGCGGCGTGGGTCAAGACGCTCCTTAGCTGGTACGATGCCAATAAACGGGACTTGCCGTGGCGCAAGACAAAGGATCCCTATCGCATTTGGGTATCGGAAATTATGTCTCAACAAACTCGTATTGAAGCAATGAAGCCGTACTACGAGAATTGGATGGAGCAATTCCCCACCAAGGAAGCCTTGGCTGAAGCTGATGAAGATACAGTAGTCAAAGCTTGGCAAGGTTTGGGTTATTACTCCCGGGCTCGTAATTTACGACTTGGTGTTCGCGAAGTAATGACTAAGTACGGCGGTGAGATGCCACGAACCCGCAAAGAGGTGGAAAGCCTTAAAGGCGTCGGAGCTTATACGGCGGGGGCTATTTTGTCGTTAGCTTTTGGTCAGCGCGAAGCCGCCATTGACGGTAATGTATTGCGTGTATATGCACGGCTTTACGCAGTGCGTGAAGATATTATGCGCACCGCCGGTAAAAAAGCGATTGCCGCGTTAGTTGAGGAAACATTGCCCTACGACAGACCGGGGGATTTTAATCAGTCCCTTATGGATTTTGGGGCGAGCATTTGTATTCCTAAAGCGCCCCGTTGTGAAGGTTGTCCTTTACGACGTTGGTGCCAAGCTGATGCACTGGGCATTGCCGCTGAATTACCGGTGCGTATTGTTAAGAAATCGGTCCCTATTATCTCTGTGGTAACGGGGCTTATTCGCAATGAAAAAGGGGAATATTTGCTTCATCGGCGCCCCGCTACAGGGCTTTTGCATTCCATGTGGGAGTTTCCAAATGTGGAAGTGCCGCGTAATGTGACCATGCAGGATAAAAAAGAGTTGCCGTTAATCGGCGTTGATGAACTGGCTCGTGAATGGCAACGTAAATTTACAGACTCGAAGCGTCTAAAGGGCCGGCTTAAAGATACTGAAATTAAATGGCATAGCAAGGCGGTTACCACCTTGCGTCATGTGTTTTCCCATCGCTGTTGGGATATGGAAGCATATACGGCAGAGTTTATCGGTGATGACCCGTTAAGTGCGTCAACTTTTGATGAAGCTAGCGCTGATTGGCGTTGGGTATTGCCGGAAGATTTTACCGACTTACCATGGGCCGGGCCTCACGGTAAACTGACAGTGTATTGTAGAGATTAAACTTTGAGAATGGCAGGTGAAAGAATGTCGGCACGATTAATATTTCTCATTATAACGACGCTTATTATCTTTCTTATAGTATTCGCCAACTCCTATTTGATTGTCCGTCTAACTAATGTGAAACGGCGTTCCCGTTGGTTTTGGCGATTAGTTTTGCTTCAAGTACTGGCTATCGCAGGGACAACTTATTACCAGATGGCGCAAGTTCAACTTTTGGGAACTGCTATGTATGACTTCTGGCGAGGTTGGGCGACCGGTACCTATGGGCTCATGATGGGGCTCGGCGTTTGTTTTGCCATATTAATTCCTTTGGGTATCGTTATGGCAGCGGTCAATTGGCGAGCTAAAAAAACGACTGGGGAAGAACAGGCTAGTCGGCGGCAGTTTTTACGCAAAGCTATTTGGGCGGTGCCGGCAGTAACAGCCGGTGGCGGCGTAGTCAGAGCGTATGAAGGGGCCAAAGAAGTTCAAGTCAATCATATTGACTTGGTGTTTCGCAGTTTGCCTGAATATTTAAAAGATTATAAATTGGCGCAGATTAGTGACGTTCATATCGGGCCGTTCATTGATTTGAAAGACTTCGACAAAATTACGCAGACCGTTTTAAATGAAAAGCCGGATCGCTTGGTTATTACGGGCGACTTAATTGATGATTTGGATTTTTTAAACCCTCTCTGTGGTCGCTTGGAAGAGTTATTTCCTAAAATTCCGGACGGCATCGACTATATTTTGGGGAATCACGAGTATTTTAAAAACCTGCCTCGCGTGTTGGAAGCCTTCAGCGGTATTTCCATGCGTATGCATCGTAACTCTTCGCTTCGTTTAAGTGGTGGCTCATGGCCCGTATATTTGGCCGGCGTTGAATATTCCTTTGACCGCAGCGGTGAACAGCGTGAAACCTATCTGAAGGAAGCCTTAGCCAATGTTCCATCGGAAGCGTTTACCATTTTATTGGCCCATCATCCTGATTTTATTGAAAACGCGTTTGCTCATAATATTCCGGTGACGCTGTCCGGCCACACCCATGGTGGTCAGATTGTAGTCGGCGGCACAGCCCTTGTGCCGGTGGGAACGAAGTACTTTAAGGGCATGTATCGGGACGGCACGAAGTACGGTTATGTAAATAACGGCACGGGCCATTGGTTCCCGGTTCGCTATAATTGTCCGCGAGAAATTACGATATTCACATTTAGAGAAGGAAAAGTTGCAAAAGTATAGTAAAATATTAAAATTTTTTAAACTATTTGCCTAAAAGGGAAATTTCCATTGTCTAATTTTGTCAAAAAGTCTATAATGGTTGAGTTATCACATGAAACCGGCATATATTATGCGGTTATCATGTAGGCGAAGAAGATGATTATGATGAGAGGCCGGCGCTTGAGCGGCCAGTTGGTAGTCGAGGTGAAATAATGGATCAAAATCTTATTGCCTTTATACTTGGTATCGTAGAAGGGGCAACAGAATTCTTGCCGGTATCCAGTACCGGGCACATGATTTTAGTAGGTGACTTTTTAGGCTTTACCGGCCAACGAGCCAGTGTATTTGAAGTATTTATCCAGTTAGGCGCGATTCTTTCCGTATTCTTCTATTATCGCGAAAAATTCATGAGCATGCTTCGTCGTGAGAACTGGATTCGCAATGACAGATTGTCTTTGGCTCATATTTTCTTCGGCATGTTGCCGGCTATGGCCATCGGTTTCTTAGGCCATTCGTTTATTAAAAACTATTTATTCTCGGCCGGTACGGTTATTATCGGCTTGATCATCGGTGGTTTATTTATGCTTTGGGCTGAAAAACGTCATAAACCGATTACCGTTGAGACTGTTGACCAGTTGAGCATGTATCAATGTCTTCAAATTGGTTTGTTCCAAGTGTTGGCTTTGTGGCCGGGTTTCTCTCGTTCCGGTTCCACGATTGCCGGCGGCTTGATGCTCGGTGTAAGTCGTAAAGCAGCGGCTGACTTTTCCTTTATCATGGCCGTGCCAATCATGTTGATTGCTTGTATCTATGATTTGCTCAAAATCATAGACCAGTTGCAATGGTCCGACTTCGTTATGTTTGCTATCGGGTTCGTAACGGCTTTCGTATTTGCATACTTGTCCATCGTATGGTTCTTGAAATTTTTAAATAAATCATCCTTGGCCGGTTTTGCGTATTATCGCTTTGTAATCGCTGTGATTGCGTTTGCATACTTCTTCATTTTCTAATATAAGGGTTGAAAAAATAATATATAAGATTGATAGCCGTGCTGTGTTATTTTAAAATGCAGTACGGCTATTTTAAATTGATAAGTAATTATATATTAGTTTGCTCGATAGCGTTGAATTGTAACTGTTAAATAGGATAAGAATTAAGTTTGAACAGAGTCTGGCGACGGGAAGTTTGCGGTGTTTTTACACATTGTAAGAAAATTATTACGTTTTGCAAGAATTTTGTAAAAAAGTACTTGCGCAAAAATACTACCTATGCTATTATAATAAAGCGCTATACGGGAAACGGAAGCGCAGAACAAAATGTCAATCTGAGCTAAAAAATCTATTGACAAGATGTTCAGGAATATGTATAATATTCCATGTTATGGTATGCTGGCGTAGCTCAATCGGTAGAGCAGCTGACTTGTAATCAGCAGGTTGTGGGTTCAATTCCTATCGCCAGCTCCATTATTTTTGGAGGGATTCCCGAGCGGCCAAAGGGAGCAGACTGTAAATCTGCCGTCTTCGACTTCGAAGGTTCGAATCCTTCTCCCTCCACCATTCATCGCGGGGTGGAGCAGTTGGTAGCTCGTCGGGCTCATAACCCGAAGGTCGCAGGTTCAAGTCCTGTCCCCGCAACCATTCATTACGTATGCTGGTGTAGCTCAGTCGGCAGAGCGTATCCTTGGTAAGGATAAGGTCACCGGTTCAATCCCGGTCACTAGCTCCATATACACTTGGCGGCATAGCTCAGTTGGCTAGAGCAATCGGTTCATACCCGGTGTGTCCGCGGTTCAAATCCGTGTGCCGCCACCACTAATTTTTTAGCTGGTATAACTCACATATGACATGTGAGTTTATTTTTTTAACTATTTTAGTATTTTGGAGGTGGGCATTTGTATGTATGAGAAGAAGGAGTTAGCTAGGGGGCTAAAAAATCGACATGTTCAATTATTGGCAATTGGGGGTGCCATTGGGACAGGGTTATTCTTGGGATCGGGTCGTTCCATTCATTTGGCGGGACCGTCCATTTTGTTAGCGTATATCATTACGGGTTTGATTTCGTTCTTTATGATGAGGGCCTTGGGGGAATTATTGCTCTCTAATACAGATCATCATTCTTTCGTAGATTTTGTTGAAGAATATATTGGGCCAGGCGCCGCTTTTGTTACCGGCTGGACCTATTGGTTCTGTTGGGTGTCACTGGCCATGGCCGACGTTACGGCCGCAGGGGTTTATATCCAGTATTGGATACCGAATGTAGAGCCGTGGATACCGAGTCTTTGTATTTTACTGATTCTGTTTGCTTCGAATTTGATGGCAGTTAAAATTTTCGGTGAATTGGAATTCTGGTTCGCATTAATTAAAGTTATCGCCATTTTAGGTTTAATCGGCGGCGGTTTATATTTAATTTTTATCGGCTACCAGACCGATGTGGGACCGGTAAGTTTCTCTAATTTATGGAGTCATGGCGGTTGGTTCCCGAATGGCTGGGAAGGCTTTGTATTGTCCTTCCAGATGGTTGTATTTGCTTTTACGGGGATTGAACTGGTAGGCTTAACGGCGGGTGAAACGGAAAATCCTAAGAAGGTAATTCCGCAGGCTATCAACAATATTCCGATTCGTATTATTATTTTCTACGTTGGTGCCTTGGCAATTATTATGAGTATTTATCCGTGGACAGCCGTAAACGCTGATTCCAGTCCTTTCGTCCAGGTATTTAAAGCGGCCGGTATCGTGGCGGCTGCGGCTATTGTTAACTTTATCGTGTTAACATCGGCTGCATCGGCTTGTAACAGTGGTTTGTTCAGTACCAGCCGCATGGTGTACACCTTGGCTCGTGAAGGGAATGCGCCGCGTCGTATGTTCCGTTTGCGTTCCAATCAGGTGCCAATGAACGCCGTTGTATTTTCCGCGTTGGTTATTTTTATCGCCGTTATTATGCAGTACATTATGCCTGAAAACGTGTTTATTTTGATTACCAGTGTGTCTACGTTCTGCTTTATTTTCATCTGGGCCATCATTTTGGTTTGTCATATGAAATATCGCAAACAGCATCCTGAATTGGCTGAACAAAATCCGTTCAAAATGCCGTTATATCCGCTTATGAACTACGTGATTTTAGGCTTCTACTTCTTAGTATTAGTTTCGTTAGCCTTTAATAATGAAACACTTATTGCCTTACTCTTTACACCGGTTTGGTTCGGTATGTTGTGGTGTTTCTACAAATTACAAACTTTAAAACAGAATTACGGCAACTAAATTTTTAATAAATCCCTAAAATCTCCTGTAGTTTTTAGGGATTTTAATGTTAGATTCTTTTCATTAGTGATTTTTTGTATTATAATGAGCGTATATAGGTTATTATTTTTGTGAAGGAGGCTATTACTTCAATGGCAAAAGCAAAATTCGAACGTACTAAACCGCATGTTAACATCGGTAC
>NZ_HF986171.1:0-657 GCF_000431435.1 Veillonella sp. CAG:933 | reverse complement strand
TACGGATGGACCACCAACGATTGCTAAGCCATTAGCAGTTAACGTTGCATCGCCAACACTTACGCCATCAGCTGTTACAGCAGTATCGCCTACTTCTAGACCGGATTCGTTAAGTTTAGTTTCACCGGCTGTTACACCATCAGCGGAAACTGTAGTTGTACCAGCAGTTAAGCCATTAGCATCAACTGTAGTTGTACCGGCTTTAATGGATCCGGTAGCACCTAAGTCAACGTTGTTCTTCATGTTAACGGTGAAAGTCTTAACATCATCAGCACCGGTTTCGCTGGCTACTTCGATGTTTGTACCACCTTTTACGTCAACGGATTTTTGAACAACTTCTTTGATGACTTCTTTACCTTTGTCGTCCAAGTTACCTAAATCTTTACCGGCTGCGTTGTTAATTTTTTCTTTAGTTGCCGCTGTTAAATCTACTACCAAGTCTCGGCCGGATACTTCACTGGTAACCATGCCATCAGTAGCACCTTTAATACCGAAGCCTGCGTTGTCTTTATCTACAACAAGGGTTTGGCCTTTAGTATCTGTTACAGTTACTGTTTGAAGTGCACTGCCGGCTGTTTCAGTCACTTTTTCAAGATTGTTAGTAACCTTTTCAAGGTTATTATTAATTGTATCTACACGGCCTTTTACGCCATCAAC
>NZ_HF986170.1:0-6889 GCF_000431435.1 Veillonella sp. CAG:933 | reverse complement strand
TGGGCT
This sequence comes from Veillonella sp. CAG:933, assembly GCF_000431435.1. Lineage (NCBI taxonomy): Bacteria > Bacillati > Bacillota > Negativicutes > Veillonellales > Veillonellaceae > Veillonella > Veillonella sp. CAG:933. The sequence goes on along the minus strand of NZ_HF986170.1, from coordinate 6,883 downwards.
TCCTTTGCCGTTCTAAATGTGCCGACCGTCTTGCGGATCGCTTTACCGTCGTCAGTAAAACCGGTAGTAATAACTACCCTATAGGGCTTTCTAAGTGGCTTATGTGTCATTTTATAAATTGACCCTGTGCCGTTTGCTCTACGCATAAAAAAATCACGCTCCTTGTCTAATTTTGGGTATGGTTAATAGACTTAGAGCGTGTTATAATTATATTGGTGGTTGCAGCGCTCTAAGTGCTGTGCTTGTCCCTCATCCTGTTGGCGCAGGGTGGGGGTTTTTTTTATTTAAGTTTGCCGCCTAAGAGAGATAAATCATTTTCTAGTTGTAAGCCGGCTTTCATTTGCTCGATTGTAGCGGCAGGCACAACAAAATCTTCTTTATGTTGTTTACCCTGCATTCTGATTATAGGGTTCGTCCCTTCAACTAATAGTTTAATGCCCGGTTTTAGTTTATCAAATGGAACATCTAGCATTTCATATTTGCCGCCCATGACTACTTCCGTATGCTTGCCGCCACCGGATTGACCGGCAAAAGAATCGATATTATATTCCCATTTGCCTTGGTCGGTAGAGAAGATAAGTTTGTCCCAAAATACCCAGTTTATATCATCGGTAAAATGCACCAACGAAGCCCGCATAGTAACAGCCTTATCCTTTTCAATGGCATACCAATATAGATTGGTGGCAGGCGGTATTTTGCCTTCCCCCCAAGGTGCGTAAATTGTTCGTTTCTCCACTTGGTCATACTTTTGCGGTACATAACTCAAAATATTCATGGCGTCGGCATTCGCTGTATCCTTTTGCTTTTCTGTATCAACGCTTGATTGAGTGGTCTGTGGTGCATTAGTTGCCGAATTGGATTTATCCGATTCCGGCAGTGAAAGACCAATGCCCAACATGATAGCAAATGTAATTAATAAAATCCATTTACGCCGATGAACCTTTAAAAACGGTGCTACCTTGCCCGGTATAAACATCCCAATAACACACCACAATAATACTAATGCTCCAACGATACCTAAAAAATCATCCATTTTTCAAACTCCTTCCCTTAATGCACTTCTAAATACCTATAACTTTTTTTCAACCCTCCTTCATATGACATTCCAATAAAAATTTATATCCTCTAACTCTTGGTTGAGATAGTCGGATTCCCTAAGCATACGCTCCAATAATGACGCTTTTTCAAAACTTGAAAAGTCGTCTTTTTTTATGTGCGTTATTTCGTGCAATAACGCCTTTTTTGCCCGCTCTTCGCATAGTTTGTTATTGATAGCTATCGTATATGTTCCGTCATCGTTGGGCGTTGTTACGGCGTCAATGCCGGGCTCTAATTGAGTAATTATTATATTAACGTTCAATCATTACTCCCCTTTTCTTGCGATTTTAAAAACTTGATATATTCATATGTCTTTTTCATTGATTCTTTTGAGATGTCTTTTGCCGCAGAAAATAATAATTTCATTTCGGGATTGGTTCTAACCATTTCAGCATATTCGGCGGCGTCCGGATTGTCGTAATAGCCCTCTTGACCTTTATATTTATTCTCTATCAAATCAGCCTTTGAAACCTTGAAATAATTAGCTAGCATCTCGATTTTATCGATACGCGGATAATTCGTGCCATTCTCCCAGCTTGCAAACGTTGTATATGAAACGCCCAATGCCTTGGCAACGTCATTGCGCGTTTTGTTATATAAATTCATATAGAATTTTAAATTTTTAGAGAATATTGCTTTATTGCCCAAGTCGCTCATGATGTTACCTCCTTTGTGATTTAAATTTTACAGTAAAATTGTAAAAAAATCAATATAAATATGAAAAATTACAGTTTAACTATTGACACTACATTTAAACTGTAATAAAATTTATTTAGAAAGACAGGAGGTGAAAATCATGGAAACTGTCGACACTAGAAAATGGACGTTGAAAGCGGCACGCGTCAACAAAGGTTACAAACAAGAAGATGCCGCTAAATTGCTAGGGATTAGCGTTTATACCTTAATCAATTATGAATTGGGGCGTAGCTTCCCGGATGTTCCTGTAATTGAAAAAATCGAAAAAGTGTATGGTATTCCATATCATTTGATTAATTTTTTAATCTAAAATTACAGTTTAAATGTAATTTGATGATGTTATGAGAAAGAAAATAAAAAAGCCTGAGCCGGAATTAAATCCGGTTAAGGCGTTGGAATGTAAACGTAAGATTTGCCACCAATGCGGTGCAGAGGTAACCAACCGCAAAACCTATCAAATATATGATAAACATTGCGGTGTGATAACTGTATGTGATTTATGTCAAGTCAAAAGTAGGAGGTGAGAAGCATGAATACACAGGCGAGTGTAAAAGAGGCCGCCGGCATTCTTGGAATTAGTGAGCAAGCCGTAAGAATTGGCTTGCAACGTGGCAAGTTTGATATATTCGGTCGTGCCATTGACATGACAGGCAAGGGCAAACGGTTCAAATATGTCATATTTCGGGCGCCATTGCTTAAGTTTGTGAACGGCGATTGGACTGTTCAAGAAATCGGGAAGGAGGGGTAAAAATGGACGAAAAGAAAAGTCGTAATGATATCAGCTGGGGCGCAAGGTTTGAAATTAATGTAGAAATTTCGATTAAAGCGTCGAACTCTGACGCAATTGAAAAATGGATAAAAAGATTGGCGAAAATACAAAAAGAGTACAGCTGCAACTGCACTCTTAATGTTAAGGGTTAGTCTTCTTCATCCATTAACTCAATGAGTTTTTTGTAAATAACTTCTGTATACTCAGGTAAAGTTTCAGGGGTAACAGAGTTGGAATCAGCACTTGCTTTAGCTGTTACTATTTGTGCTGATAAATCTAAAGAAGCTTTTAAAATATCGCTTTTACGTATCATATAATCACCTCCCTTCGAGATGATTATAACACGCAGAATGAGAAGGAGGTGAGAAAAATGAGCGTAACGGGGTTATTAGTTAAGAGTTTCGCACTCGGTATGGCGTTTATGGCGTTATTGCTAGTTAGCTATTACTATATGAGCCTTAAGCCAAAGCCTGAAACCATGGACGAAACGCCTGAAATTAAGCCATACGCACCGCCAAAGGCGCGCGCCTATAATTGGGCTAAGGACAATCGGCACGGAGCATTTAAGGCAAAATAAAAGCCCTCAACCGGTGGCACGGTTAAAGGGCAAAGAAAATATCTCTATTAGTAGTATAGCACAGGAGAATCATAAATGATATACAAAAAGGTTTTTGATGCAAAAAAAGCTACAAAAGAAGATTGGTTGCGATTCAGAAAAACCGGTATTGGTGGCAGTGATATGGCTGCAATTATGGGGCTTAGTAAATGGAAATCGCCATTAGATATTTGGCTTGAAAAGACGACTGATGAAGTTAATGAAGAAGAATCACGCTTTATGTATTGGGGGAATAAATTAGAAGCATTGGTTGCTGAGGAGTTCTCTATTCGTACCGGATATAGTGTTCGTAACAATAACTACACATTGCAATCCATAGAGTATCCGTTTTTATTAGCTAATATTGACCGTGATATTGTAGGAATTGATGCGGGTCTTGAATGTAAAACGGCAAATGCATTTAAACGTGATGAATGGGAAGGCGATCAAGTACCGGATGCATACTATATCCAATGTCAGCACTATATGGCGGTTACAGGGTATTCCTCTTGGTGGATTGCTTGCTTATGCGGTGGTAATGAGTTCTTTTACAAGGAAATCCCAAGAAATGAAGACGTTATTACAGCCATTATTGATACGGCTCGAGAATTTTGGAACATGGTTGAACAGCGTATTATGCCGGCGGTAGATGATTCCGAACGCTGTAATAAATTACTTAAAGAAATGCATAAAACTAGCAATGGTAAAACGATTGATTTACCGGATACAGCAACAATTTTTATTGAACAGTACAAGTCAGCCGATAAAGTTGAAAAAGAAGCAAAGGCGTTAAAAACGGAAGCGCAAAGTCAATTATTTAGTTTGCTCGGTGATAATGAGCAAGGATTTGTAGATACGTATACCGTTAATTGGACGCAGGTGGCAGGACAAAAAACGTTTGATAAAAAGCGTTTTGAGACAGACTATCCGCAATTGGCAAAAGAGTACACAGTACAAGGCGAACCTACAAGACGCTTCAGCATTAAGGGATAAAGGAGAATACAATTATGGCAACAACGAGCGGTATCACGTTAAAAAATAACAGTCTTAAACCAGCTAGTAAAGAACCAGTTACATTGAGCAGTATGTTAGCATCTGAGGATGTAAAGAAACGTTTTAATGAATTACTAGGGAAGAAATCACCCGGCTTTATCACCAGTTTATTGTCAGTGGCCAACAATAACAAACTGTTAGCCAAAGCAGACCCCAAGACAATTGTTGCAGCCGGCGCCATGGCGGCTGCCTTAGATTTACCGATTAACCAAAATTTAGGATATGCCTATATTGTTCCGTATGGCGGTGAAGCACAGTTTCAAATGGGGTATAAGGGGTATATTCAGCTCGCTATGCGAACCGGCCAATATAAGACGATTAACGCTTGTGAAGTATATGAAGGCGAGATTGTTAACGAAAACCGTTTCACCGGTGAGTTTGAATTTGGTAATCGTACCGGTGATGAGATTATTGGTTATATGGCATACTTTAAGCTTATTAACGGCTTTGAAAAGTATATTTTTATGAATATGAAAGACATGCAAGCACATGCGCGTAAGTATAGCAAAAACTATAAAGGGGGTACTGATAAATGGGGCATTGCAGACTTTCATAGTATGGCAATTAAAACGGTACTTAAACGCTTAATCAGTAAATACGGTATCTTATCAATCGAAATGCAAGCAGGATTGACAACGGCAATGGAAACAGACGGTGGAATTATTAAAGACAATGACGGTAGATTAGAAGCCGACTTTGACACTATTGAAGTAGAAGGTACCTATGTTCATTCAGAAACAGGTGAGGTTATTGAAGATGCATATGCTTCAAATGAGTTAACTGAGGAAGAAAAAGCCGCTATTATTGCAGCTGAACAAGAAGAACAATAATTATATTTTGTATGGTATACGGTAAGTTGCTTTTATAGTAACTTACCGATATCCAAAAGGAGATTATATGAGTAGATCCCGAAAACCGGGCATTCGGTATTTTCCTTTGGATACGGATTTCTTTGAAAATAAAAAGGTAAGGAGACTTACTAGAGCATTCGGAGCAATTGCCGCCTCCGTACTAGTCAACCTGCTATGTACTATCTACAAAGATAAAGGGTATTACATGAGGTGGGATGATGAGACGCTGGCTTTTCTGGCTGATGAAATTGGTCTTAAAGTTGGCACTGTGCGAGAGATTGTCGTGAAGGCGATTCAAGTGGGATTCTTCGATGCGAATATGGCGAATCTATTTGGTACTGATGATATGAAGTCCAAAGGAGATTACAACGGCATACTTACTTCAATTGCGATTCAAGAGCAGTACTTTGATACATGCAAAAAATCAAAAAGAAGTGAGGTATGTTATGACGCAAGATTTCTGCTCATTTCTATGAAACCGTATGAAAAAATAGTTAACTCCGGAGAAAACTCAATTAACTCTGGAGAAAATGAAGTTAACTCGGGAGTAAGTACACAAAGGAAAGTAAAGGAAAGTAAAGAATATACTACTTCTACTAGTGAAGAATTAAAATCGCTTTTTAAAAATTATATTGAAAACGGATTTGGTGTTATATCCGGATTGTCTAAAGAGATATTGATTGATGATGCCAATACTTATAGCATAGCTTGGTGTAATGCAGCTATGGAAATTGCTGTATCACGCAATAAAAGAATGTGGGCATATGTAAGAGCAATATTAAATCGCTGGAATCGCCAATATAATTTGTCCGATAAACCTTGGGAGGTGGAAGCTGTTGAAGGACGCAAAAAATATAGTAGGCAATTTAAAGCTGATGTTGTTACAACTACAGACAAAAGCGGAGGAGCAAGCCAGATTGACTGGACAAACGATCCCGATCATTTCTAAACCAACAAATTGGGAATACTACGGAATATATAAACGATTTCAAAATGTTGAATTAGAAACTATGAATATAGCAGCTGAAAATGCAAATGCATTTGAAGTTATCAAAGAATACGCAAGTAATGTAGTCGAAAATCTCAATCAAGGATTAGGGCTTATTATTAAAGGTCCTGTTGGAACCGGAAAGACTACGGCTGCGATTGCCATTATGAAAGAAGCAGTTAAGTATAAGAAAAGCCCTTATTTTATATCTATGATTTCACTTTTAGATAAGTTGATGAGTTTTAGAGACCAAGAGGAGCGTTATGAATTTGAACAACGAATCCAAAACTGTCCATTATTAGTATTAGACGATTTAGGCGGTGAATACATTGGCAAAAATAAGGATGATAGTTGGATGCTTAAGCGCATCATGTCAATCATCGCCGAACGCCATCAGCGTTCAAAATCGATAATTATTACAACCAATTTACCAATTAAAGAATTAGCGGAACGATATGATCAACGTGCTATTGATAGAATACGTAGCACGAATCAAATCATAACATTGCTTGGTGAAAGTTTGCGAAAAGAAGAATGGAGAAAGTCATGAATTCAGTGCAGATATTAGGTAATTTAGCTCGTGCCCCTGAAGTACGCTTTACTAAAACAGGTAGGGCTGTAGCAACATTTAATGTGGCGGCTACCAGCGAATATGTAGACGGTAATGGTGAGGTCAAAGAGCAAACATCATTTGTTAATTGTGTTGCGTGGGGGAAGTTAGGAGAAGCTGTAGGCAACCTCAAAAAAGGAAACCGTTGTTTTGTAGAGGGTCGTTTAAATACCCGTTCCTATGAAGCTAAAGATGGGCAAAAGCGCTATATTACAGAAGTCAT
>NZ_HF986169.1:0-1221 GCF_000431435.1 Veillonella sp. CAG:933 | reverse complement strand
AAGTGTTCAATTTCATATTGCAATTTACTAAAAATATATAAAATAAATCTTATTCAGATAAATTTTCATAAATAATGGTAAAAGTGTATATTGAAGGAGTTATATATTATGAAAATAATGACACAGGTAATAATTAAGGCAAAGCGTAATTCTTTTAAAAAGATTGAAGACCCTATGGGATTAGGTACTAATAAATATCTTTTTTATGCTAATGTTAGTGACGTTCCGGAGCATATTCCAATGGCTACAAATCCAAGAGAGCAAAAATTGACTTCAGGAGTGGCACAAGCTATAGAAGATTCTTTAAAAAGTAATGATGGTTTTTTCATTTAAAAAATAGAGGGATCGTACTGTCTGCTAAAAAAGTTCAATATGATGTAAAACGATCTTTAGTAACAATTGATTTTGAGGATGATTTGTTACATGGTAATATTGACGGTGGTCATACTTACAAAATTATTTGCGAGCATAAACAAGATAAATTAGAGCAAATAGTGCAATTTGAGGTAATGACTGGGGTTGAAGATATTATTGAAGCATTGGACAGAGCAAGAAATACATCAGTACAAGTTGATGAGAAGTCATTGGCTGAGTTAGCTAATAAGTTTGATCCCATAAAGGACTGTATCAAGTCATTGCCTTTTTTAAATAGAATCGCTTTTAAACAGAATCAGATCGAAGTAGATGATAATAAAAAATTAAAAATGATAGATGCACGAGAGATAGTTGCTATTTTAAGTATTTTTAACATTCATCTATTTGATGAACAGACTCATCCTATTAAAGCTTATTCCAGTAAGGCCGTACTTTTAAAACAGTATTTAGAAGACGATACTCCTGAATCATATCGAAGATTTAGTGATATTGCGGTAGATATTTTTGAACTGTATGAAACTATTGAGACAGAATTCCCTAATGCGTATAATAATGCCGGTGGAAGATATGGCCGTAAAAAGTATTCTGGATATAAAGGGGAAGGTGAAGTAGTAGCCAAAAGTAAGTTTTGGCAAAAACCGTTAAATTATAAGGTACCGGATGGAATTATGTATCCGTTGTTAGCGGCGTTTCGGGCTTTAGTTATTTACAACGCCAAAACAGATAGATATGAATGGTATAATGGAAAACGGCCAAAAGATCTTTGGGATGATGTTAAAGAAAGTTTAAGTCAAAGTATTATGAATTTTTCGAACTCTATAGGTGATAATCCTAATACTATAGGGA
>NZ_HF986168.1:0-11421 GCF_000431435.1 Veillonella sp. CAG:933 | reverse complement strand
CAAACCACCCGTTCTACGGGTGGTTATGATTATTCAGGTATCTCGAAAGGGTGAATTCAATACATGGGTATGTTATAATAAATTATCGTGATAAGAGTGAGGTGATATGGGTGAGTTGGTTTACATCAAAGAAAATAACGTTAGAGCCGAGCGGTGAAATTTGGCAAGGTGCGACGCGGATTCTGCGTGCGTTAGCGGATGCCGGATTTGAAGCCTATGTCATTGGTGGTGCGGTGCGCGATTTGGTGCTCAAACAAACACCTCATGATTATGATATTGTAACGAAGGCAAGACCCGATGATATTATAGATATTATGGCTAAGGCCGGTTTTAATACGACCGGTGTAGTCGGTAAGTCTTTTGGCGTGGTTGTAGTGATGGTGCCGGAAGGCAGTTATGAAGTCGCCACATTCCGCCGCGAGCGCTATGGTGCGGACAGTCATCGTCCGGAAGAAGTGGTATATGCCGATACGCTTGAAGAAGACGTGGCTCGCCGCGATTTTACGGTGAATGGCATGGCCATGACGGCTCAGGGTGAAGTGATAGATTTAGTGGGCGGCCTTAAAGATATTAAAAGTCTTACTTTGCGTACCATTGGTAATGCGGAAGAACGATTTCAAGAAGACGCGCTACGTTTGTTTAGGGCTTGCCGTTTTGTGGGCAAGCTCGGTTTTTTGCCGCATCGCAGCTTATTGGATGGTATGGCGCCTAACTTTAAACGCGTAGAAGGGCTTTCCTTGGAGCGTGTTCGTCAGGAACTGGACGGGCTCTTGGTCACACCTCATGCGGCCAAAGGTCTTGATGTTTTGGTTCAGTCCGGCTTGGCCGATTGCAACTGTCGCATACTCATGGCCGGTGAATATGAGTTAGTTCCGATTTTGCCGGAATTGCATCATTTGGTGGGATTACCGCAGCAACCGGAATTTCATGCCTATGACGGCTGGGTGCACACCTTGGCCGTAGTGCAGGCGATTAAGCCTGATTTAACCTTGCGTTGGGCTGCTTTATTGCATGATGTGGCCAAAGGCATGGACTGCATTCGCGGTTTTCACAACGGCCGTATTACGGACCGTGGCCATGATCAATTGGGCGCTCAAATGGCAGAAGTTATTTTGACACGCTTACAATACCCAAAAAAGATGGTGCAGCGCGTAGCATGGCTCGTGAGCAGTCATATGCGCTTTCACTTTTTTGCCAATAATCAGGATGCCGACCCTTGGCGCTGGATGCGTAAAGAGGCTCAGAGTGGCCGTTTTCGTAAAAGCAGCGAGTTAAAAGAAGCGGTACAGCAAATGGCTGAAGTGTGTGCTGCCGATGTTATCGGTTGCGGTCGGCCCCATAGCAGTACCGATGGTACATACGCCATGGGCGAATGCCTGGCGGCGATAACGGAATCGGTGCCGATTCATACGCGAGATTTGGCGTATGGGCCTGAATTGCCGGCCCTATTGGGTGACAAAACAGGGGAGATATTGCAAGCATTGTTAGTTCAAGTGCGTAGCGGTCAAGTTGCGAATGAACCGGAGGCCTTAATGGAGGCGGCTAAGCGTAAACTGGCTCGTAAAGCACGTAAGGAGTAATAGGGATTCATGATTACTAATAAGGATCAGAAAGCCTTACAAAATAAAATATTTCTAATTCTCGTGATTTTTTCCGGCGTAATGGTTCTCTTAGCCGGGCGTCTGTTATGGCTCCAGGTGTTTGATAACAGTCAATTGGATACGAAGAATTTAAGTCAGGTAAAAGAAGAACGTAAACTTCAATCGCCGCGCGGCACGATTTTTGACCGCAACGGTAATCCCTTGGCCATCAGTATCGTGACTCGGTCCTTGTATGCGGATCCGAAGATGATTAAACAGTCGCCGGAGGAAATTGCGAAGCTGATTGCGCCGTATACGCGTATTAAGGAAGAGACCATTGTTAAACGTCTGCAAGAAGATACAGCGTTTATCTGGCTTGATCGTATGATGGATCCGGATAAATCGAAAGCGGTTGATCAAGTTATAAAGGATAATGAACTTGTAGGCCTTAATTTCGTTAATGAAAGTCGTCGTTTCTATCCTAACGGTAATTTGTTAGCTCAGGTGCTCGGTTTTGTAGGCACCGATGATAAAGGGCTGGACGGTCTGGAAATGCAAATGGATGATACTTTGCGCGGTGGCACGACTAAAGAGTTGATCGCTACGGACTCGCATGGTACCGCTATTTTTGGCTCTGTATTATCGCAGTTTTTGCCGGAAAAAGAAAAAAGTATTACCTTAACGATTGATACGACGGTTCAGTTTATTGCGGAACGGGCGTTGGATAAAGCCATGGCGGATACGAAAGCGACGGGCGCCAGCATTATTGTTATGGATCCGAAGACGGGCGAAATTTTGGCAATGGCTAATCGTCCGACATATGACCCGAACCACTTTGATAAAGGAAATGATAATTCTTATAAAAACCGCGCTGTTACCGACATGTATGAACCGGGCTCTACCTTTAAACCGTTGACTGCTTCGGCGGCGTTGGCATCCGGTAAATGGACTGTGGATACCGTTTTTAATGATACCGGTTCGTTTGTTGTGGGAGACCATACGATTCAGAACTGGGATGGCGAAGGCAACGGCCCGGTGCGTTTGTTGGAAATCTTAAAATATTCCCTCAATACCGGTATGGCTAAGTTGGGTATTACGACCGGTAAAGAGATTATGGATAAATATCTCCGGGCGTACGGATTTGGTAAAGCCACAGGTATTGAATTGCCGGGTGAAGCGGAAGGCCAGCTCCGGTCGTTGGATGATATGTCCCAGCTTGATTTGGCGACAATTTCGTTTGGCCAAAGTGTTAACGTTACCCCGCTCCAAATGGTACAGGCCTTTAGTGCCATTGCCAATGGCGGTAAAATGATGAAACCGCATATTATTAAGAGTATCAATAATCCGGATGGCTCGGAAGAAGAGATAACTCAAGATATGTCGGCGGGTCAACCGATTCCGGAAGATGTGGCCAAGACAATTCTTGATATTTTGGAAAAAGAAGTATCCGAAGGGGGCGGCAATAAGGCGGCCGTTGACGGCTATCATTTTGCCGGTAAAACCGGTACGGCTGAAAAACTGGATCCGGAACATGGCGGTTATTTAAAAGGGCGTTATATTGCGTCCTTCATCGGCATGGGTCCGGTGGAAGATCCGCGTTTCGTAACGCTTATTGTAATTGACGATCCGAGCGGTACCTACTATGGCAGTCAAATTGCAGCCCCTGTTTTTAAAGACATTATGAGTCAGCTGGTGCGTTACTTCCAGTTGTCACCATCGGTAACGCGTGAAAAAGACTTGAAAGGGCAGAGTGATACTCGCCCGGCTAAACCGAGCGTTGAAAAAGCGCCTGATGGCAGCGTTATCATTCCTGATTTTACCGGCTGGACGACCGGTGAAGTGCGCGATTGGCTCCATGATGCAGGTTTACAATTTGCTCCTGACGGTACCGGTTATGCAGTATCTCAGGATATCCCCGCCGGTGGCGAAGCCGAAGCGGGCGAAGCGGTAACAGTTTATTTTAAACGATAAAGATATTGTTATATATAATTAGGAGGCGTTGGCATGATTGAATTACGTGGCAAAGCTGTGGCGGATGCCCACAAAGCAGTGTTAAGTGAGCGTTTGGCAGAACTTCAGGCAAAAGGTATTGTGCTGGGCTTAGGTATTTTATTGGTAGGCGATGATAAAGCGGCGCAAATGTATGCTCGTTTTATGGAAAAAACTGCCAAGAGTGCCGGCTTTGGTGTTGAAGTAGCACATTTGTCGGCTGATGCGTCCCAAGCGGAAGTCCTGGCTGTTGTTAAACGGTGGAACGAAGATGACCGCATTTATGGCGTCTTGCCGTTGATGCCGATGCCGCCGCAGGTAGACCCTGATGTGATTATTGAAAGCCTGGATCCCGGTAAGGATATTGACGGTCTTACGGCGCGTAATATCGGCCTTGCCAGCTCCGGCAAAGGCGGGTTCTGGCCATGTACGCCGCTCGCTTGTATGGCCATTTTAGAACATTATAAAATTCCGTTGGCCGGTAAGCATGTTGTCGTTGTCGGTCGCAGTCAGGTTGTAGGTAAACCGGTAGCTTTGCTCCTGTTGGAACAACATGCGACGGTGACTCTTTGCCATTCCAAAACTACAAATTTAGAAGAGCATTTAAAGCAAGCTGATGTAGTGGTAGCTGCTGTGGGCCGAGCTCATGTGATTACCGGTGATATGTTAAAACCGGGCGCTACCGTTATCGATGTAGGGATTAATGATTTAGACGGTAAGACGGTAGGCGATGTAGAGTATGCATCGGCTATTGAAGTGGCCGGCGCCGTTACGCCTGTACCGGGTGGCGTAGGTTCCGTAACGACCACGATGTTATTAGAAAATATTTACGAGGCCTATCATGCACGAAATGTCAATCGCTGAGGGAATTGTTGATATTGCCCTCGATACGTTAAAAGCTAATGAGGGTCACGTAATTCACGCCATTCAATTAAAACTCGGCGTTATGTCGGGTGTTGAACCGGATGCATTGCAGTTCTGTTTTGATTCGGTTACTAAAAATACGGCCGCCGAAAATGCGGTTTTGCAAATTGAAATGATACCGCTTTGTGGCAAATGCCTTGATTGTGATAAGGAATTTTCCGTCACCGATTATGTATTTAAATGTCCCCATTGCGGCAGTTTGGCCATTTCCACCATAACGGGCCGCGAATTGCAGGTGGCGTCAATCGATATGGATTGATATGGTCCGTGTATATAGATTAAGAGTGAGGTAGCTATGGAAGTAAAAGTTATGACCAATGTGCTGGCCAAAAATGATGCTATTGCAGCTGATTTACAGCGCTTGTTTAAAGAAAAAAATATATTTGTCTTTAATTTATTGGGCTCACCGGGCGCGGGCAAAACCTCACTGCTCGAAGCGACCCTCAAGGAGCTCGCCGAAGAGTATTCACTCGCCGTAATTGAAGGCGATTTATATACCGCGAAAGATGCGGAACGCATTCATAAATTGGGCATTCCCGTTTTGCAAATCAATACGGTTGGCGGTTGCCACTTGGATGCGAAAATGATTGAAGATGCCTTGGCTGAACTGGATTTAGACAAGCTTGATATGATTATTATAGAAAACGTAGGGAATTTGGTGTGTCCTGCTGAGTTTGCCATTGGCGAAGCCATGAAGGTTACCGTACTATCCGTTACGGAAGGGGAAGACAAACCGCTCAAGTATCCTTTGATTTTTAAAGAATCGAAGGCTGTGTTGTTGAATAAGGTGGATTTGTTGCCGTATATTCCGTTCGATAAGGAGAAAGCCGTTACGGATATTAAGAACTTAAATCCGGCGGTTAGCCTGTTTGAAGTGAGCTGCACTGCCAAAACAGGGCTAACCGAATGGACGGATTGGCTTAAAGCTCAGATAGAAGCGGTACGAAAGGGGTAGTTATGAAACAATTACAGCGTATTTCATTGGCAGTTCTCATAAGCAGTGCCTTAACGGGTGGTGTTTTTGCAAATGGAACAGCTGATTTGGTTATGGATCCGGCCGATACTTGGGCACCGGAGAAGGCCGCCGTTAATAAAATGGCGGTGCGCTTGGCGGAAAGTATTGAGGCTCAAGAGAGTGAAAAAACCGGCATTGACTTGACGGCTATCGGCAAGAGTTATACGGCTGACTCTTTGGAAGCTTTGTCTGAAAAGGACTTTGCTATCGGCAAGTTGATCCTCGGTGCTGATTTTAGAACCTTAACAGGTAAGGACAGTGATTGGGAAGCACTGCTCGGTGGTCCTTTAAGTGAACGTGAAGCGGCTGCCGGTGATAAAACGGCTACGGCTACTAAAGCGGCCACTGATGCGGCTGATGCTGCTGATGCCGCTGATACCACTAAGGACGCTGAAGCTAACGAAGCAGCTAAAGCTGATGCTGCAAAAGGTGACGCTAAAGACGGTGTTGCTGAAGACGCGGCTAAAGGTGCCTCTGAAGATGCGAAAGCTGATGCAGCTAATACAGCTAATACAGCTAATACAACTAATACAACTAATGCCGTTAAGACTGATTCTGTCGATGCAGGGAAAGATGTCGATGATGCGGTAAAGGACGATGGTGAGATTAAGCTGTTAGCCGATGACGCTAAGAAATCTAAAAAGATTCGTCCCGCAAAACCGGCGGTTAAACCGATTACCGTGAAAGATATGTTTACTACTTATACCGGTAAAGACGGGAGCTTCACCGTGTATACCGGCGTATATGGCCCTAATTCGAGCTCTTTAAACGGTCATTTGGGTGACGGTGATACGTTGCGTCGTGAAGGTCTGGATTATACGTTTGCCCCACAAACTATTACGAATATTCACATCACCGAAGGCGCGGCTGAGACGGTTCGCGACATCGGTATCGGCAAAACGCGCGGCACAATCCTCTTTGCTTACGGGGCTCCGCAAGGCATGTGGCGGGATGCTAAAACGGGAACCGTAGCGCTTATTTATAAATATGAAAAAAGTAAAAATTCTGTAAAAAGTAAGAAGGAATTTGCGTCGCCTGTGGCGAAAGATAATAGAGAAGGCACACCGCTTACAACTAATGGTATTAATGCTCCGTCTTCGCAGTATTTAGTGTTTACACTAAAGAATAATAAAGTAAGCGCTATCGATATGATTGACGGCCAGGTGTGGTCGCGCCTTAAGCTACCGGCTGTGCAGGAACAGTATTACAAAGCCAACCAATTGACGGCTGATGATTTTAGTCTTATGGGCTATCGGGTGAATGAACCATTCGTTTCGAATCAAGATGAACAATGGCAACAACGAGGCTTCTTATATGACGACGAATTCATTGCCTACGACGATGTTTTGGTAGGCTATGACAAAAATCAGATGGTAGTGCGGGCGATGATTACCAAAAGCACGGCTTTGACGCGCCGCGGCATTTCGATTGGCGACAGTAAGTATTTATTGTTATATTTATATGGCATGCCTACGAGCGTGGAAGCGGATACCGCGGCTAACGGCGATCCGCTCATGATATATACTTACAAGAACCCTGACTCGGCATACAGCTATTTGTTGTTTACAGTGGGTGAGAAAGACAATTTTATAAAAACGGTAATGTTGTCAGACAGACCTAACAAAGAATTGAGTAAGTAGGCTTTCGGTAAAGGAGGATGACACATGGTAACAGCACAGGACATCAAAGAACGATGGAATTCTCTGCAGGCGGATGAAGAACGGATTTTATTTATTGTCGGCGGTCCCGGTTCCGGGAAGAGTAAATTAATCCGCGAATTGGCAGAGCAAGACGGTTGGAAGTACATTGAAGCAAAAGAACTTATTGACGATGAGTTTTTGGAAGTAGCTCGCGATTTACGTCCCGATATGGCGAAGGACGTTATGTGTGAAGCTCTAAAGGCGTGCGGTTCCGATGTAATTTTACTGGATAATGTTAATGTATTGTTTGCACCAATCTTAAATTTGAAGCCTATTGAATTATTAAAGACAATCAGCACCATGTATCCAATCGTAGTAGGTTGGCGCGGTCGCTTTGATGGTGAAAATTTGTTCTTGGAACATAACAACAATCCTAATTATTTCTCCTTTAAAGTAGAAAAAGCAGAACGTATCGTGTCTATTGACTAAGTTTTAATAATAGCGTAAGATATGTAATTGTAAATGACGATAAAGAGTCTTTGCCCGGTATAAGCCGACGGTAAAGGCTCTTTGTTTCGGTGGGAAGTTTGCTTGCCGTGTTAACTGATGTTTTAGCAGGACATTCAAAGAAAAGTACGGTTAGCAGGCGCACCGAAAATTTTGTGAAAAAATTAGATTAAAACTATAGACACAGTAGGTAAAGTTTGTTATAATGAATTGTCAGGTGGTCGCCTGGCTTTTTTAAGTTGCCCAAAACTTGACATGCTTGCCCTGCTGTGGTAGGCTATATAAGCATATTTGTTTAAGGCAAGTTTATTTTGAAGTGAGGTGTATCCGGATGCGTAATGCAGTGACTATGGCATGTACTGAATGCAAACAACGTAACTATCAGACGAACAAGAATAAGAAAAACAATCCTGATCGTATTGAAATGATGAAATACTGCAAATTCTGCGGTAAACATACGTTACATCGCGAAACGAAATAATTCGTTTCATCCAATTAACCCGATGATTTAAGGATGTGAAATGATGGCAGGATCCAATTCTACAGCACCGCAGCAGCGTCGTGGCGGCGTAGGTCGTATGGCGCGCGAAATGAAAGCGGAACTCAAAAAAGTAGTCTGGCCGACAAGAAAAGAGCTCATCAATTACACGATTGTAGTATTCGTTACCGTAGTATTTATCTCCGCCTTAATCGGCATTGTGGATGCTATCTTTAGCGAATTATTCCAGTTGTTGATGCGTGTTGTCGGATAGGAGGCCTTTCCGTGGAAGCAGAAAAGAAATGGTATGTTATACATACTTACTCAGGCTACGAAAATAAAGTAAAAACTAATCTTGAACGTAAGGTTCAATCCATGGGCATGGAAGATACGATTGGTCGTATTTTAGTGCCTGTTGAGGATGAAATCGACGAGAAAGATGGCGTTAAAAAAGTTGTAAAACGCAAAATCTTCCCCGGCTACGTAATCGTAGAAATGGAAGTAAATGATCGTTCCTGGTATGTAGTACGTAACACACCGGGTGTAACAGGCTTCGTAGGCTCTGCTACCAAACCGGTACCGTTATCTGATTCCGAGGTTGAATATATCCTCAAATCACAGGGGCTGGATCAAGCACCAAAGCAAACGATTGATGTCGTAGTAGGCGAAACAGTGCGCATTACTTCCGGTGCCTTTGAAGATAGATTAGGTACTATTACTGAAATCAATCACGAAAAACAGACATTGAAACTTGATGTGGAAATGTTCAATCGTGAAACGTCGGTAGAGGTAGATTTTTCTCAAGTTGAGAAAGATCTTTAATATATACAATATAACTCTAAACTTTTTAGGCGGCTTGGTGGTCGCCAGTGGGAGGAAATTTTTCCGTTACCACCACATTTTGAGCACAAGGAGGTGTAATCACCATGGCTAAAAAAGTTACAAAAATTGTAAAACTTCAGTGTGAAGCAGGAAAGGCTAGTCCAGCGCCACCTATCGGCCCGGCTCTTGGTCAGGCAGGTGTTAACATTATGGCGTTCGTTAAAGAATTTAATGAACGTACAGCACAGCAGGCTGGCTTAACTATTCCGGTTGTTATTACTGTATTTGAAGATAGAAGCTTCACTTTCGTTACAAAAACTCCACCGGCAGCTGTACTTTTATTAAAAGCAGCTGGTATCCCTAAAGGATCCGGTGTCCCTAACCGTGACAAAGTAGCAAAAGTTAGTCGCGATAAAGTTCGTGAAATCGCTGAACTCAAGATGCCTGACTTGAATGCAAATACTGTAGAACAAGGCATGCGTATGGTAGAAGGTACTGCACGCAGCATGGGCATTGTAATCGTTGATTAATTAGCGTACGACGTGTGCCAATGAGGGCACATATCGGTGGGAGGGAATTCCCGTTAAACCACATAAGGAGGATTTTAGAATGGCAAAAGTAGGTAAGAAATACGCTGAAGCAGCTAAACTTATCGAAGCCGGCAAATTCTACGAACCAGTAGAAGCTGTTGAGCTCGTTAAGAAAACTGCGACTGCTAAATTCGACGAAACTGTTGAAATCTCTTTCAACTTGAATGTCGATCCTAAATACGCTGATCAACAAGTTCGTGGTGCAGTAGTTTTACCTCATGGTACTGGTAAAACTAAACGCGTCCTCGTATTTGCGAAAGGCGAAAAAATTAAAGAAGCGGAAGATGCTGGTGCAGATTTCGTAGGTTCTGAAGAATTAGTAGCAAAAATCCAGGGTGGCTGGAGCGACTTCGACGTTGCTGTAGCAACTCCTGACATGATGGGTCAAGTTGGTCGTTTAGGTAAAATTTTGGGTCCTAAAGGCTTGATGCCAAACCCTAAAGTTGGTACTGTAACGATGGACGTAGCTCGTGCTGTTAACGAAATTAAAGCCGGTAAGATCGAGTATCGTACTGATAAAGCAGGTATTATCTCCTGTGCAATCGGTAAAGCTTCTTTCGATGATGCAAAATTGCTTGACAATTACCGCACTATCGTTGATACTATTATTAAGGCTAAACCGGCAGCAGCTAAAGGTCAGTACATTAAATCTGTAACCTTGAGCTCTACTATGGGCCCTGGTGTTCCACTTAACGTATTCAAATTGACTACTGTTACGAAGGAACAATAATTAGATATGTTCTCTTAGCTGTAGACCGCAGGTATGTATAATGGATGTAAATCCGCCCGCTGAGGCTGACACCGATTTCTTATTTTAGAACGGTTCCGACCTCATCGCGTTGGCGGTGAGGTCGTTTTTTACGCTAAGATAGTACATAGAGCATCACCAAAATCTATAAGGAGGTATTCTAATGGCTGTCACTACACAGAAACAGGCAATCGTTGCACAGATGAAAGAAAATCTTTCTGAAGCAAAGGGGGCCGTACTTGTTGGTTACCATGGCTTGACAGTAGCTCAGGTAACTGATTTACGCCGTAAATTCTTGGCTGAAGATGTAGAGTACAAAGTAATCAAAAATACATTGACTCGCATTGCAGTTAATGAATTAGGTATTGAAGGTTTCGCGGAGCACTTGGAAGGTCCAACTGCGTTGGCTATTTCCAAAACTGATGCAGTAGCTCCGGCTCGTATCATTGAAAACTTCATTAAAGACACTAAAACTGAAGCAATTGACGTTAAAGTAGGTCTTGTTGAAGGTAAATTAATCAATGCTGACGAAGTTAAAGCCCTTGCTAAATTGCCTAACCGTGAAGGTATGCTTTCCATGCTCCTTTCCGTACTTCAGGCTCCAATCCGCAACGTGGCTTACGCTGTAAAAGCGGTTTCCGAAGCAAAAGACGAAACTGTAGCATAATCGGTAATTTAAACATATTACTACCAAATATAATTAGTGGAGGAACTAAATCATGGCACTTAACATTGAAAACATCGTTGCTGAATTAGAACAAGCAACAATCCTTGAATTAAATGATCTTGTAAAAGCTATCGAAGACAAATTTGGCGTAACTGCAGCTGCTCCTGTAGCTGTTGCTGCTGCTGGCGGTGCTGCTGGCGCAGGCGAAGAAAAATCTGAATTCGACGTAATCTTGAAAGACGCTGGCGCTGGTAAAATCAACGTAATCAAAGTTGTTCGCGAAGTAACCGGTCTTGGCTTGAAAGAAGCTAAAGCTGTTGTTGACGGCGCACCTGCTCCTGTAAAAGAAGGCATTGCTAAAGCTGACGCTGAAGCTCTTAAAGCTAAATTGGAAGAAGCTGGCGCAACTGTTGAACTTAAATAATTTAAGGCCTATAGGACATTTTGAGTTGGTTTTTAGA
>NZ_HF986167.1:0-5090 GCF_000431435.1 Veillonella sp. CAG:933 | reverse complement strand
TACCACAAATATGAGATTTTTCATAAGAAATATTTTTCATATATAAAAAATAAAACCGCCCCATAAAGGGGCGTGGTTTCAACCGAATTAATTACTTATGAAAAGCTTTGTAAATTCTATCTCGCATATCTTTCTCCATTTCTATTTAATCTTCAAATCTGGCCATGCCTTCTTCTCTGATACTGAAATGTCCAACATCGCCAATGATAATGCTGTCAACCATAGGAATTCCCATTAATTTTCCAGCTTCGATCAATCTTTGTGTAGCTTGACAATCCATACTTGATGGAGAATCATCTCCTGACGGATGATTGTGGATCATAACAAACTGAGCCGCACCGCTTAGTAGTAAACGAACAAAGATTTCTCTTACTCCACACACTGATCTATAATACTTCCATGCGATATTTCAAATACTCCAAGTACATGATTTTTGCTTGTTAGTCCAAGAATGTATACATATTCTTCTGCTCTCATATCGAGGTGCAGCTTTTCTCTTGCAAAATCTGCAAATTTTTGTGGACTATTGTATTTTTCTTTGACGATTACGTAATGTCCTACTTCTCTCAATACGTTTTTCTTATCGACATCTAATTCCGTTGTGTATTCTTTGATTTTCATAATTTTTCTCCTTATTTTCCATTTTCTTCTGTAAGCAACAAAAGTATAAGCTCTCGTTTTTGTTCAAATGATAACTGATAAGCATTCTTTTTGATCCAGTGATATATCTTCCAATAGTCTGTATCTGCTGTATTATCATCATGTCCATAAATTAGATAATCAGTGCTTACGTGCAGAGCATTTGCGATACTTCCAATGATTTTCCCATTCGGAGTACGATCAGAATTGATATATCGTGAAATAGCTGCTTCTGTAATTCCAATTTTGTGAGCTAATTCTCTTTGCGAAACATTCGATGATTTTAACAATTCAGAAAGACGCTGGCCAAATTCTGAACTAGAATTATTATTTTTTACGATTGTCATTTTCTCTCCTTATTCGTTGATTTTTCTACAAAGATCTTCTCCATAAATGATACTTAAGTGACTACCACTGTCCCAAGAAACCATGATGCTTCCTGCATCATCTACTCCAAATACGGTTCCTTTTGTTCCAATTGGTGGAGCCTGAGTATCGTCCATTTTTACAAGCTCTACACGGCATCCTTCCGGATATCTCTTTCTTAATTTTTCAACAATTTTTTCGTTTGCATATCTCATAAGTCTTCTCCTTTTTAATCGATAAAGACCTTGTAATCTTCGTTAATTGGAAATTGATAATCACTACTATTTGAAAAATGAAATGTTATTTGTTTCAAAACCAGTTTAATGTCATTTTCTTTTCCAATAAAGTCAGCATATGCATGAATTTCTTCAATTTTTGCGTTTTTTAACTTCTCAGCAATTACAGAATCCAAAAAATCTTCTTCATCTTTATGTTTTGAGTAAAAAGAGATATCTTTGAATTCGGCATGAATCTCTTTAAACTCATCCTTTTTATCACTGATTGGATTAAAATGATCATCCCAATCGTATCCATCTCCATTCCAATAATTCAGTACAAGCTCTTCACCTTTCATTGTTCTGAATGTGATACTAGCGAGGGATGGATAATCACAAACAACTGCATTTACAAGAAAATCAAGATTCATGTCAATCATCTTTGTTTTCTCCTTTCACAAATCCTGGCATTGCATGATTAGGAATCCCACCTTTCACAATATCTGGGTTCCAAACACCATGAATCGCATCCAGATTTTTCTTTGCATATTTCTGAATATTGTGATTCAAATATTTGAGCATTTGTTCGACTTCTTTTGGATCCTCTGTAAGGGCAATACGATTTAATTCTCCATTAATGGTGTCTCGCAAAGCATCAATTTCCTTACGCTGTTCCTGAAAAGATACATATTTTCTCATAGCTTTTCTCCTTTTTTAAATTAAAGTAATATTTTCTGTGATGTAGTACCCAAGATCTACAGAAATTGCATCATCTTGATTGATAAGTGCTTCATTTCCATCCTCATGGATCATTCTTGTCAGTTCGTAAATTTTATATCTACTTGCGCCTTCATCGATCAAACGATGCAATGTGTCTTCTAATGCATCTGCTGTAAATTCAGCATCCTCATCTATAATGCAGCCAAAAGTCAGACATGGATCTTCTGCAAATACATATTTCTGGATTTTTTCGCCAGATTCCAATAGATTTTCCAAATGAATGTCTACATGATCTTTTAACCATCCACAAGCTTCTAATAATCTAAAATCATGAAAAGATACCATAAATAAATCATCTTTCATTTTTATCAGATTGCCTGCTTCTTGTAGTTCTTGAATACGAGGATCTTCTTTGTCTAGTGGAAGAAATACAGATGTATTATATTCATCACCATTTACTTCCATAAAATAAAAATCTTCGTCACAGTTCAAACACTGAAGCGGATAGTCTCTATAGGCAGACTCTGTAACTAATGTTGTTCCACATTTTGGACAAATTACTGTTGCTTTGAATTTTAATTTACTTCTTCTCATTTTTACATTTCCTTTCTCTTATCGTCATTTATATTTGCATCTTAAATATGACGGATGGAAGAAAAGATAAAACCAATATATAAAAAGAGGCATTGCTGCCCCTTTAAAAAATAAATTATGAAATTATTTTGTAACGATATTGAATCCATCATGACAGAAATCATAATGAGATGTTAACCATTCAGATACGTCATCTAGGAATTCATCATCATAATCCAGATCTTTAGATGGATCATATTTTGATAGATCGATATCCATGTCCAAAACATCAACTTCATCAGGAAGTTTTGCCCAGACTTTTGCATCTTCGGATGTATCCCATTTGATATTGGTAATCTTGATATTACTCCATGTTCGATCGAAATGATCTCCTGGTTCTTTCAAAAATACTTTTAGAATATCTTCATCATTTACAACGGTATGATGTTCCACGATCCAATCTCCATAAGGAACTTTTGGAAATGGAATATCATCTACGATTCCGTGCCATAAAATATTCATGGTGTTATTATCATAAACAATCACCTTTGTTAATCCACCTGCAAATGTTATGAAACTTGCAAAATTAACGGAATGAACATCTTCTGATAATTCTCGTTCCATGTCTTTTTGATCTCGTTTGACAGTAAATCCAGCTTTCATTAATAAAAGCTGTTCTAAAGAAGCTTCTTTATCTTCGTAAGAACGATTTTTAAATTCATCGATTAACTTTTGTTTTAATATATGCTTCTTTGCGTCTTTTTCTGAAAAACATAGAACCTGTGAAATGCCAAAAAGGTTATTTTCCAATGAAGGAATTCCAAATTCATAAACATCTTCTTTTGGCAGAAAAGTAATATGATAAGGATTTACAACGATATTTCCCTCTTCTGTGATATCACAGATTTCTGCAGGCATGATCGTATATTCAGTTTTTTTCCCATTTATGTAAGCTGCTAATTCACTTTCTTCATGCTCTGCTGTTACAATAAACACAATTTCTCCTACATGAACATTATTTGTCATCTTCATAATTTTTCTCCTTCTCAATAATCTTCATCAACATATGGAAAAGCAGCATCTGTATCGATTCCATACTCTCCACATTTTTGGATGATAGTTTCCAAAATACATTTACTGATATCGATACGTGCATCTTCATCGATTTTAGATACATTCGTGCTGGCATAGTCAGAAAGAATTGTATCCAACAGTTTTCTACATTCATCTTCCATATCATCCCAGTATTCCATATTTTTTTTCTTATCACTTTTTATTCTTAAATTTAGCTTCATTGTTTTCTCCTTCTTAATCTCCAATTGGATAGTAATCTTCGTATCCATCTTCATAGATTGTTACGTCATAATATGTATCCATTCGTCTGGCAACAATGTTTCCATGAGCTTTTTCTAAAGGTGTAAGATGTGGTCTTGATGGAGTAATATATCCTTCCATAAAGCCCAAAGCGATGTCAAAATCATCTGCACCTTGTGCAATTGCCTCGTCTTCTGTGATTACAGTTCCCTCTGGTGGCTTAGTGAATCCCATAACTTTTCGCCTCCTCTTATTTTTCAATAACCAATGTGAAATTTTCATCATATTTGATCGGTAAATCATACGGACTATATTTTGTCTGTCCAGATTCCTGTTTTCGAAAAACAAAACCCATTGATTTAAGGTCAAATTTAATTTCCTCAGGATCCCCTGCAAAATCCGGTATATATAACTGGATTTCTAAGATTGTTGCATCTTTTAAAGCTTTCTTTTTCTTTAAATCTGAAACTGGATTTCCTTCTTCTTCATCATCGAAAAAGACATTCTCATAAAATGTTTCAAATTTTCTCATAGATTTTAAAATGGAATGGGGAGAATTGAATGGTTCAAAAGGCGTATAATGGCTATATTCCCAGTTTAAATCAATCTCTTTTCCATCTTTAGTTAAAATCGTAATATAATCGATTTGAATACATTCATCTACATTTGTTTTTGCTGTTATTGATAAATTTGTCATAATTTTCTCCTTTTTTAAAATACACGAAATTCAAAAATTTTATCAAAAGACTCTTCATCTAAGCAAGGATATTGTTCACGAGTGCGTTTTTTAGCTTCTTCCAATGAAATGTCATAATAATCAGCGACTAGGGCTGGACACTTAATCTCTACCCATGTACTTTCATATTCATGACTTTCATAGTCATTTTTTGTCTTTCGTTTCAATGGGCTTCCAGAAACCTGTGCCTGTGCATCCCTAATATACGCAGGTCGAATAAATACTAAAATTTCTTTTTCTTTCATAATTTGTTTTCCTTTCTCTCAATCGTCATATTTTGTTACATTACAAATATGAAAGATTCAAAATCAAACAATATCTTTATATCAACAACGGACAATTCTTTTGTCACCATAGGACACTTTGTACCCTTTAACTGATTTACCACTTATTGGTGTGCAGATCAGTTAGCAAATCAATGAATTCCTCTTTTGTTGTAATGAAATCACATTTCGAATGAATAAGCTTTTTTGCATCCTTAATCCATTCCTTGTATTCTTCTGATTCTTTGAACCGAAACCATTCAT
>NZ_HF986166.1:0-37865 GCF_000431435.1 Veillonella sp. CAG:933 | reverse complement strand
CGTATCGGTCGCTACAGTTTTGCTGAAGCATTCCACTTTTTTATTGCTATTTAATTCAGCAATTTCTTTCTTCATAGCATCAATACTTGGGGCGACTTCAAACACTTTTTTGACTTCTGTAATATTAAGTCCATCAATAATAACTTGGTACATTGGCATGTCTGCCACATAATCACCAGCCTGAATATCTCCCTCTGTATATTCGGGAACTACCGGGTTTGATTCCGCCGGTGTTCCCTGGATAACTTTCAAGTCAAGACCTTCTGTTCTATTGTCTTGGTTCTTTTCGTATCTAGCAACAATCAAGTCAATACGCTTCATTCCCTGACTACCATTGATGATAGTAAGAGAGTCATATGTATTTTTCTTGATTGATGCTGTGCACCCTTGATGCATCAACACACCGTCTCTGATTTTAATTTCATTGTTGGAAGATACCTCTGCTGCCAACTGCATTCCAGTCTGCAGTACATAAGATCCTTCTCCCACAACTCCAATATTTACATCTCTATCCTGTTCTGATGTTACATGGGGCTTTCCTGTATATCCTGTAATTATTTCCATTATGTCTCTCCTTCCAGTTTATACACTACTTTTTCTTTCCCGGAGGATATTGTCCATATCTTTCGACCAATCGGTTTCTTCATGCTAATTCCGGTCAGATAATCTTTTCCTCCAACAATATCTCCTAGATCGATATTTCCTTCCAACTTAGTCATGGTCATGTTGTAAGACATACTTGACTTCTTGCTTTCCAGTTCCTTAATTCCATTCTTAATCAGGTCATCTCTTTCTGATCCGCTGCTATCATATATAGCCGCAATTTCCTCTGCTCCCTTAAAATATTGCTGAGTCTGCGAAATTGTACCGTTCTGATCAGCGTATAGATGTATAACCAACCTGTCCTTTAAATCCCCTTTTCCAAGACAAATCAGATGGTTGATTCCGCGCCGGTTATCGTCAGTTATGAAATTCATGTTATTATCATTGGTCAGCTCATACTCTGATGACAGATCGTTGATTGGAACAGCACTCACTTTCACATATCCGGCCATACCAACATCACCTTCTTGGTATCTGATATCCAGTCGATATCCTACTGATTTCAACATCTTAACCAGTCCAGCATGCAAGGTACAATACCGGTCAAATTGATAATTGTTCACTGTAA
The DNA here is from genome assembly GCF_000431435.1 of Veillonella sp. CAG:933. NCBI lineage: Bacteria > Bacillati > Bacillota > Negativicutes > Veillonellales > Veillonellaceae > Veillonella > Veillonella sp. CAG:933. The sequence continues at coordinate 36,694 of NZ_HF986166.1, read as the reverse complement.
CACCCGTATCTGCAGTAACGCCATAAAAGAGTCCAGGGTACTCAGCTTCAATCTTGGATTTTATGATTGAATTAAGTTCCCCAGATGCTGTTGCGTAATCTTGGCCACTTAATGGCTGTATAATCTTTTTGGTCATCATTCCACGCCAGGTATCTCCTTTTGCACGGATTACATTGGTGCTTGTATCGGTGCTGATTTCTCGGACAATTCCGCCATACTCAGTATCCGGTGAAAATACTCTAGTTCCATATCTAATAGACCCATCCCAATTCCAACGCTTAAGCTCAATCTCAAAATCATTAATACTGTCGGCTTCATCAGCTCCGACTTCGAAATCTATATTTGCACCCTGGACATAGCCAATCTGCCTTCCGTATTGATCTGTTTTGATGAGATCCATTCCGGTACACTCCTTTCTTTGTACACCACAATGTCAAAACCGAATTCTCCGCTCCAACTTATTAAGATATCTCCTGCCGGAATTTCTGCAAATATAGAATTACCGGTTGCTTTCTTGTAGAAAATGTTCTGCTCTGTACCATTAGCAAGTCTTTTTATGATTGTTTTTTTACGCGAATCAATAACAATATACTCATGTGCTTCAAGCGTATCGTATACTTGATAGACCCGCCCGGCAATGGTAATTCTTGGATTCGCACACGGGCCATAGATAGTCATCTGAAAATTGCTACTTCTGTAATGATCTACATACCAATGCTCTGTTCCGGATAATGGTTTTGAATAGTCGTATTGATAATCATATGGATAATCTAAAAAGTTATAAATTCCCCCCTTGTCTGCGCTATCCGGATAGAAGCTCTTAGATTCTTCCTCTGCCCACATAGGATATGGACAGTAGATACCGAGTTTCATGTCTGTCCAGCAGTTCCGGGTAGATGACACTTTGCTGGACATATCCTTAATATAGCAATCAATATAATAGTTTCCAAACCATATGCGCCCTGGAGTAAGATTTACAACGTCATACTCAAAGCAGTTTGTCAACTCGTCCATCTTGGCTTTGCGTTCTTCCAGTGGTCCACGGAATGTTAATGTGATTTGATATGTTTTTGGTTCTTTTTCAAACCCGTATACATCTGCTCCAATTTCCTGATCTGTAGTCATTGGTTTCCATTCATAATCGTGGAAGTAACCGGACGTTGGTCTCATCCGGTCACCCACAAGATTGTATTCTTTTCCATTAGAACATACATATTTGATTTCTATCATTCGAATACAACCCCCATATCTCTTAATGCTCGAATCAGCTCTCGTTCGCTTACATCTCCACTTGGTTTTCCATCTATAATCGCAATAATTGCTCTTAATAATGCAATTAAAGTATCAAGTCGACTTGCCGTCTCATTTCCTGATGTTCTGGAGCTGTTTGCTGTTCCCTGTAAATCATAATTCAGATTTGTATTTGTAAATGGGCTTGTAGCAATGTCCTGTAATTTAGAGACTGCTGAAGTAATAGAAGGAAGCTCTCCTATAATTCATTTTGCAAAACCAGTGTCAATCATCTCTCCGACATATATACCCCAACGAGAAGGAGAATGGATTCCGAAGAACGACAGTACATTATCCTTAAAGCTTCCAAGCACTCCCTTGACAGCTTCCCACAACATATGTCCTGCATTTCTAAGTCCATTCGTAATTCCCTGGATAATATTGTGACCAATAGTCCCCCAATCAACATTTGAAAACGCGCTTCGAATTCCAGAAATAATTTGAGGAATCTGAGCTATAAGGCTCGGGATTGCTCGAATTAATCCAGCCGCCAGCTTTCCAATAATCTCAATACCAGACTGCAGAACCTGCGGTAGATTCTGTCCGATTGTTGCCGTCATTTTTGCCACTGCTTGAGCTGCAGCTATTGCAATCTGTGGAAGATTATTAATAATTCCATTAACTAGATTGAGGATTAGTTTTCCTCCTGCTGCTAATACAAGTGGTAATGCCGACCATATCGCATTTTCAAAATTAGCCATCAGTGTTGCTGCCATCGAAATTAATTGAGGAATATTCTGCAATATTCCATTTGCAATATTAGTTACGATTTCAACACCTTGTTGTAATAGCCCTGGAAGATTTGCTTGGATTGCAGTTGTAATCTGTAGCAGCATTCCGTTTGCCATTTCGTATAGCTGTGGCAATGCGGTTTGGACTTGTGTTGCAATCTCTGGCACAAATTGCATTAATGCAGTTGCCAACTGTGGTGTAGCAGTCTGTATAAATGTTACTAACGCCCCCGGAAGTGCAGAAATTACATTCCATACTGCAGGAAGTAAATTCCCAACAAGAAAAGTTGTCATCGTCTCTGCCAGTGCTGACAAAGCTGGTTTTATGTCCATTCCAAGAGCAATCTGACCCATAACATTTTGCGCTGCGGCCTTCATGGAGGCGAAAGAACCGGATATGGTTGTTGCCGCTTCCTTAGCTGTTGTTCCGGTAATATCCAACTGCCCTTGAATTACATGAATAGCCGAATATACATCCGACAAATTGTTGATGTCGTACTTTACACCAGTAATTTTTTGAGCATCAGCAAGCAGGCGCTCCATCTCTGTCTTAGTACCACCGTAACCTAATTTTAAATTGTCCAACATGGTATAATTTTGTTTTGCAAATCCTTGATAGGCGTTCTTAATGTCTTCCATGTTGCTTCCCATTTTATTAGCATTATCGGACATATCGGTCATAGCCATATCTGCTACATCTGCCGCCTTAGATGTATCATTGCTAAGGCTGGACAGGAGGCTTGCTGAGAAGCTTGTAGTTAATTCCATGTAATCGTTCGCGCTCATACCGGCTGTCCTATAGGCTTCCGCAGCATTCGCCTTAACCTTGTCAGCGCTATCCTTGAATAGTGTCTCAATTCCACCAAGACTTTGCTCAAGATTTGCTCCCTCGCTGATTGCTGATCCTAACGCTTTTCCAATTGCTGCAGTAGCAATAATCCCTTTTAACTTTCCGACTAATTTACCTCCAAACGAAGCTCCTGCCGGTTCTGCCTCTGGGTCTATTGCCTGTTGAATTTTTCCACTGATTCCCTGTGCAGACGGAATAATCTGCACATATGCTTTTGCAAGTTCTATAGCCACTACTTCTCACCTCCTGTCAGTCGTCTCCACTCATCGTCGAAATCTTGTCCTGTATCAAACGTTTCGATTACGCTTTCTGTAGTTTTCTTTTCTCCCATCAGCGCCTCTACCAATGATTTTGGACGATTAATTCCTTTTGCGCCGTCTGAACTATTCAGCCATGCAATTGCCCTCGTATTATCAGCAACCAGCGCCAATAGTGTTTGGTCTGTTGTAAGTTTTGAATCAGATATTCTCATTCCGATTCTTGAATCCGGCCTCAACCCACACGCAAAAGTCCCCACCGTCCGTAACGGTAGGGACTTATAGTCATAAATGCGATATGTTTCTGCAAAATCACAAATCAACGCCTCTTCATCTACGTTGATCATGTGGGCGAGGGCTAAGAGTTTTTTACTTGAGATCCTTTGAATATTTGGATAATTTCTTCAATCATTTTTGAAGCTGGAACTCTTCCATTTTCCTTTCTTACGTGGTCCTTAAGTGCTTCTATTTGTGCATCTCCAAGGAGTTGTCTGGCAGTCCCTGTAATCTTAGAGACATCTCCATTATCAATGTCGCACAGGTTTTCCAATAATTCATAATCATCTAGAGCATCTGGCGGTAAAGTGTACCGAAACCCGCTTTCTGTTGTTCCTGTAATTGCTGCCACTTCATTTTTTTCTGTATTCATCTTACTTCCCTTTCTTTACGATATACTCATAGTGAGTCTGTCCGCTTGAATCTGGTGTAGCCTTGAGTGTTGTCTCATATCCAATAGCTTCGCTGTCTTTATAGACAATATCTGCTACCTCTGTAACTGCTGCCGATGGAATCACAATTCGTTTTAGCGCTTTCTTCAAAATCATGTCAATTACCCAGGCGCACACTTCCGCCTCGCTATTATTAGCTTTTACTGTGATCCCTTCTTCTAATGTTCCAGTTACATTTTCGTCTCCATATACAGCCTTTAAAACTTCGATATTTGTGATTTCGAGCAACTTATATTTAAAACTGTCTTCTTTGCTTGTTTGCAAATCTAGAACGGTGTCGCCGCCCCACGCCTTCACGTTATCCGTCTCAGGGCTATTAGAATTCGTGATTCCATCTTCTGAACAGTACCCCAGTTCCTTAAACGCTGCATTCAGTTCCGTTTTTGCATCGGTTGGAAGTTCGGTTCCTAATGGTGCTCGATAGATTGCTCCACCAATTTTGGGCTTTCCTGCACTTACATATTCTGTGTTCATCCTATCCCTCCTAATAATGGACGATATCATATACTGCCTGATACCGATATTTTTTTCTGGCAGTATCGGTATAGTTGTAATCTGTATTAAGCTCACATCTGCTGATATCGTCCAATTCGATTATTTTTCCCATTGCTGCTTTTACCCGCTCGTTGAGCGATGCCGCCCCGTACAGGGACGTAGAATAAGACTGGATAGCCAGAGTTGCCCGTTTGATATGGTCTTCTCCTCCAGATCCAGTCTTTTCAATCAATACATATTCATTTCCGAGATTATCCTCTTCTTCCAATCTAACCGGTATCCCTAGACTGGACTGCAGATAATCCTTAACGATTTTTTCCACCATGTTTTCCAACCGCCTTCAATACTCCGTTATTACCATCATCTCCACATACCTTTACAACTGCTCTTGTCTGTGCTACATATGCTTCTGTATCTGATGCACTGGCTATCTTATTCGCATGTTCCACAAGGATTGCCTGCATTTCCGGTGACTGCATTAACTCTCTAACACCAGCACGGTTCAAAACAATCTTCGTCTTACCCATATAATGCCACCTGCCATTTTTGATTCCATTCTAACGGGATATTCTCTTCAATGCCTTGTTGTGGGAACCCAATCACTTGCCAAGACATTCCGAAGAAATCCACCCGGCAATCCTGCCAAGTGTGATTGTCTCCTTTCGGAATTGCAATATTGTATACCGCTTTCTTTCCGGTCAGATTTAATGTGTCCAGAATCTCCGTGGTCGATGCCGGAGCTACAAGCACATTCTCAATTGTCACTGGTATCTCTCGGTATAACGGGTGCTCAAATTCATCTTTTCCAATTACTGTCTTCTCATACAGTATTACTGGAATTCCCTTGATCATCGATGCCATAAATATCCATCACCCCAACTCTCTGTCTTCTAAGACCTAGTCTGGATAACTCGGATTTCTTAATGAATAAACCGCCTCCAGGAATCAGATATGTTCCTGTCACTGAATAGCCCAGCGCTGATTGAGACATCTGTGTCATTGGCTCTGTGTCTGTCGATGTCATAAGTGTACGCGCTACCACGTCAACAGTCACAGATTTCGCAACATTCCGCAACGCCTCATTCTGTTCAACCATATTATCCAAATCTTTTCCAACCTTGTTGGCTTCATATCTTAGAGAATCCGAGACAACTGTCAGAAGCTTCTCCGCCTTGCTGTACTCGGATTCCTTAAGTTCACGCCACAGGATAGATATATCTTCTAGTGTAGCGAATGGATCCATTATTCTGTGCCCTCTTGTGCATCGTCTTTGGAATCGCCTTCCGCTTTGTTAGCCTGCTGCTTTTTGGATGGCGTTTTTTTCTCCTCGGATTCTTTGCCGGTAAAAGGTTTCCAGTTTTCGCCGGAAACCTTTGTACTTGTCTCAATAATTGCGCCCGTTTTTGTATTTTTATACTTCATACTATGCCTCCTTAATTCTTGCAAACCATTCTGGCACCAAGATTCCCCATCCCAGATATACTTCTGCACGGATATAGATCTGACCATATCCTTTTAAGTCTTTTCCTGAGTTGTCCGGATCACCATACTGAATAATTTCCATAGGAATTTCCTTTGAATATCCCCATTTAACCGCTCCCTGAAAGTCTCCAATAATACCGTGGTCTTTCGTTGTTCCGCTAGATACAGTTTTGTTGACGCTTGTCGGGGTTCCATTAAATGTTGCAGGTGATGCTCCAAATGCAAATTCCGGATACTGCTTGATTCCATTCGCTTTGACTTTTGCCATCGCTGATCCGAACGTCTTCGAAAGCGCGAGTCCTGTTACATCTCCTTCAGAACCATCTACTACCGCAATCGCATCTTCCAGATTTGCATCCGGTGTTGCTGACGCATAATCTACAGTTTGCGTAACTTTCGCATCAAAATGATTGTCTCCAATTACAGCAGATGCTGTTCCCGTTCTTGGGTTAATACCATGCATAGCTGCAAGGTCAAGTCCTTTCGCTACTTTCTTCGCAAATCCATCATTAAACGCTGTTAAAATATCCAACTGCTCTTCTTCTGTAGCAATCATAAATTCATCAGAGATTCTTGCACCATATTCAAACTTAACCGGTACAATTTTAACTGGTGCGATAGCAATACCGCCTTCGGTTTTCTTTCCATTCTCTGCGACAATATCAATTTCATTGTCCATAGAAAAAGTCATTTCTTTCAATCCATTGAATGGGATCGGTGTCTGACCACATAATGCAGCCAGTGCTGACTTTCCTTTTACTTTTGTAATAAGATCTTTGACCAGCGTAGGGTCAAACATTGTTCCTTTTGATGTTGCCATATTTTTTTATTCTCCTTTCAAACTAGCCAGCATGCCTTTCATTGCTGTCTTTTTGTCATCAATTTTTTGTGGATCTCCTCCTGCAAGTGGAGGAACATCTTTTTTTCTCAAGAATTTTGCCATTGTCTCAGCATCTTTCTTGATTTCCTCTTCATCAGATCCACTTAATCTACCTGCAAGTTCATATGGGATTCCATTTTCATGCGCAATTCTCATCTTGAGAGAACTGGTCTCGTATCCCTTGATCTTGCCCTGTGCCTCTTCAAGCTGTTTCTTGTATCCGAGGTTCTTTTCTCCATCACCGTTGATTTCCTTGTTCAACGCTGCAATCTGCTGTTCAAAACCATCAGATTTTGCTTTTAGAGCATCATAATCTTCTGCTTTTTTCTTGTAACCATCAAAGCCTTCATATTTTGCTTTCACTCCCGCAATGCGCTCTCCGATTACTTTATCAAGCTGCTCCTGTGTTGTAATTGGTGTAAATTCTGCCATTTTGTTACTCCTTTCTCCATTAACCGCTGGGTTGCGTAATATGTAAAAAGACACCCTAAGGTGTCTCTTAACAACTAACTCTTTGTTTTCTTTTCTTCGTTTTCGTTTCACTGCACGCCCAGTATGCAAGTATGATACTGTCAAGCAACGCAATCTCCATCTCTTCTTTCATTGCCTTGTAGCCAAATCCACCATTAGTTCCTATTGTTCTTTTTTCACAGTTGCTTACTACCTGTACTAATGATGGCTGCCCGGAATGGATAATATTTTTTTGATATAGCCCTTGTTCAAACGAGGCATTCGCGGCAATGATTTCCTTCACTGTCGGAAGGTGTGAATTTTTTATACCACAATCTTTCATTTCATTTTCCATTAACTGCTGTCCTGATGCTCCATCTATAATCACCTTTCTCGCTTTCCAGTTTTTCAAATATGCTAGTATCCATGTATCACCTGCACGTACTTCACGACAATCGATGCACTCTAAAAATATCTTTCCATCTTTCGTTTTAGACGCAACTCCCATTGCCGCATTCCCATCTTTGCTGTATTTGATTCCTACAAAAAGATCTCCTGTAAGCTCCGGCGGGATATCAGTTTTTAATTCATTCCATTCTGTTGCGCTGATAGCTGATTTCTGATTATAGCGAATCCATAATCCTAATCGCTGGATATTGAAATCGATCGGATCTGAACCAATCTCATCAGTTACAGATCTTTCCGTGAATACTGTTCCAAGAGATGGATTTGTCTCATACCAGGCGTCTATATCTCTTATATCTGTCTGCTCCGGCACGGACCATTCTGCCCACCCAGAGTTAACCGTTTGTCCTTCCAAGGTTGCCTTACGGAATTTTGTAAAAACCGTTCCGGAGCTTACAGGAGTTGGTGGTGTTCCGCAAAATATTGTCTGAGGATTCTTACTATCTGTAACGACATATTTTAACGCGCTCTCCTGATCATCTTGGTACTCTTGTGCCTCATCAATAATCAGTAAATCAAATCCCTCTCCCAGACCACCTTTTGATGTTCTGGTTCGAAATTCGATAATTCCACCTCCAGCAACTTCCAAATGTTCTTTTCCAAATGCCTTATATGAAGAAACGACCTCGATATTTGCTTTCTTTAGCAAATTCGAAAGTCGTTCCCATGCGCTATGTGTAGTTGTTGTTCTATGTGCTGTATGTAGGATTCTTTCGCTTTTCTTTAATCCATACATCTCCCTTATTGCAACAATTTCATTCTTTCCATTACGCCTTGGGACTGAATACCCGAATTTGGTATGTACCCATAACCCCTCTTCGTTTACGGCCAAAATGTCTGACAGTAGAAGCCCCTGCCACTCCTGTGCAGTTCTTCCTGTCGAATTGTAAATGTCTATTGCTTCAGCTCCATATGTTGAAGAATAAGGCAGCACGACAGATTGCGTCGGGGTCTGCCGCCCCTTCCTTACTTCTCCCATGTAGCCTCCTCAAAAATATAAGCCGTCAGAACAATCTGGCAGCTTATTTAATCTCTATTATATCTTTTATTTCATCTAGCGGAATTCCATAAAATACTTTCCCGGCATCTAGTTCTATTTCTTCTTTTCCAGACGATGTGTCGTATTCTGACACTGTATTGGTGAATATCCCTTTTATACGATTTCCGTCTATATCTGTCACAATAATTTTTTTGTGCAAAAATCTTTTTACTTCATCATATGTCATGTTTTTCACCTCTTTTTGCTCGGGTAATCATATTTCATTTTCAATTTCTTTTATCATTTCATTGAACATCTCTTCAAGTGTATAATCATCGAGATAATATGATTGTCCATCATCAGCCATGTGTGTTTTGGCTTTTTCCTCATTATCTGCGAATTCAATTACGAGACGTTTTTTTTCTATAATATCAATATGTATGGCTACTTGATTCGGTAAAATAAACCAATCTTCATTATTGATTTTACGTTCTTCATATATTTTTCTCAATCTGTTTTCAATATATTCAACGCTTTCTCTCGTCTTAGTCATTTATCTCATCTCCATTCAGATTATAGCGCTTTGTCCCTGTTCTTCCACTTGATGTTTTATAATAGGCTTCTCCATGATGGCTATTGGTTTCAGGATGATATTGTAAATATCCGTCCCCATCATAAGAGACTCGAAATCCACCGCCTTCTTCAAATGGTATGCCTTTTAAGCTCCCTCTTCCTAATGGTTTAACTTCATATCCGGCTTTCTCCAATGCTTTTTTCAATCCTTCCGGTGTATATGCCTGAAACATCTTTGGGTGTTCAGCTATCCTGATTGCTAATTCATTTTTTTCTCTTGCTTTTCTTTCCTCTATTTTATCAGATTCTTTTTCGTATTTCCATTCTTTTGTCCATACATTTTGCTTTTTACCGTCTCCCGGATAATACTCAACAATGCAATCACAATTATCATGTCTCCGAAACACATCTTTAGGAACATCTGGATATACATATGTTCCAGCTACCTGATTACACCATTCGCAACAATGTCCGGAGGATCTCCGTATGATCCTTGGTCTCAATCCAGCTTTTGCATGAAAATCTGCATTTTTTTGAACAGTATCGTCCATTGCTTTCTGAACCAAATTCCGTACAGGTGCATCGAGAATCCATTTCACATCATCAAAATATTCCTCACTTGAAATCCGATTTACAATACCATTTATATTATCCTGTTGGATTTGTGCTCTTATTGTTTTAATTCCAATGCCTGCTGCTTCGTTCATGATCTGCTGTACAATAGCTGCATTATCTGCCGCCATCTCATAAGCTTCCTTCAACGTCGGATCCAATACTCTGGAAGCAATGTTATAATACATCTTTCCATCTGGCAATATATCAGATGATAAGTTGTCCGAATATGATTGCGCTAAGATTTTCCCAATCTCTTGTGCTACCTCGTTTGCTTGGCTATATGAAATCTTACCTCTCTGTGCCTGTTTCTTGAAGTTTTTAATGATGCTGCTCTTTTCAATATCATGATAGAATTGTTTCTGTATCTTCTCCAAAAGTCCTGGTGCGATGTCCTCCATAGGCTACACCTCCGGAGTTACTGGCAGATTGCTCATGTTAATTCCAGTTAAATCTCTTAAGTTATCTGCATTGAAATATCCTGGCACTGCCTGGTTAATCTTAATTGCTCCATCTCCAATATTGGACAGCATTGCTGCATCTGGTTCAAACACTGGTTCCCAGATTGGCGTCGTCATATATACCTGATTTCGGTAATATTGATAATCATCACGTAGACATGCAGCCAGATAGCCAGCATTCAGGAATCCACTGCCAAACGCTCGCTGTGCTTTTCTTGCTGTCAGTCTCAGATTCTCGTGTGATGCCTTGATTGCTTCCTGGCTAGCCGGATTCTCCGTTGCAAATCCTAAGTCATCAAGGGTCAATCCGGTCTCTCCGGCAAACAACGCGGCGAACATTTTAAGTTGATCTAAGTGTGGTGCCATAGACTGCTGCTGGAATTGTCCTAAAGTCGGCGAATCTCCCTCCTCATCTTTATCGAATTGTAATAAGCTCGATACAGTAGCCTTCCATTTATCCATCTGTTCTGCGTCCGGATCCAGACCAACTACATATTTTTGCGGAAATGAATAAAACTCTGCAGTTATCTCAGATCGCTTCAAAGTTCTCATTGCTGATTCTGTAATTGACATACACGCCCGGCTGATTCTAGAATGTCCAAATGCTCTCTTGGCATCTGGCCGGAATATGATTGGCACCAGTAGCGGTGCTGGTACGTTATCCTCAAAAAGCTGAACAGGTACGCCGTTTCTGTAGATTACTGTCCACCCTTCTACAAAATAAGCCTCCACAGTCACTTTCTCATTGTCATCACGTTCCAGAACTGCATAGCCTTCCGTGAGCAGATTTGTGATTGGATTGATAATCCCAGTCGCATTTGCTCCATCAATTACCTGCAATCTCGGGAAGTCATCTTCACCTTTTGAAATGTAGATGAAACAACAGGAAGAAATCAATGCTGACAGTACCGCGGAATCATATAATATATCCGGATTATTCATTCGAAATATCCCTGTCATGTCAAAATTGTCATCGCGAAACTCCCGGAACTCTAGCCTGTCCGCAATCGAATCTACGGCTTTTGCATTCCATCCAAGTACTGCCTGTAACCATTGCAGGCTAGGTGGTGTGGCAATTCCCATGTCCCGTGCTATATTTTTCATCTCATAGAATTTATACCGTCTTAATACTCGGCTTCTCTTTCGATTCAACTTTTTCCTTAGGTATTCTATGCCCCTGTAATCTGCCATTTATTTCTCCTTTCCACGCCTTTTTCTCTCAGCGTGTGTTTTTTTTCGCAGTGACGGTGTGAAGTCCGCGCGCACCCGCGGTGGGGGGAGGTATGCCCCCTATCCGTCAAGATTATTTAGGTCTATAATTACTCCAATCAAATGTATGAGGAAGTACCCTGTTTCCAATTGATTCTTCTTGTTTTCCTCCGCCTCTACTGTCTATCAGCTTGTCGCTCTTCTGTCTGTTACAGGTCCAATGTGCAAGCTGCATATTATCTAGGTCAGATGGGTGTCCGCCTTTCGCAATCGGAATAATATGATCTATACATGGTGACAACGGATGCGGATACTTGAGCGAGAAGTCCACAGGCTTGCCACATATTCCACACACAGTCTGGGTTGCATAAATCTTTTTCTTATTCTTTTCAAAGGCTCCGCGGTGGGTGCCATCTTTATCTGGTCTATTTCTCTTCAATTCTACTTTCTCCTTGCATACAAATGGCAGCAATCAATTGACTGCTGCCATTATCTCCTTTTCTTTATTCACTTTCCCAATAAAACCTTGTTAATTCAAAACACTCTTCCCTATTTTCTCCTTACAAAGTTTCGTAATATTCTTTTATAATATTCATTATGTCCGACATCGTGGCGCAAACATTTTTTCTTTCCAAATTATTTTTATAATTCATTCTTTGATTTTCTTTGTTCTTTTCAATATCAACTTTATCTAATGGCACCCATTCAAAATAAGTGCCATATCTATATGGATATCTGCGAGGATATCTGTGATTTTCTACTTTATGAGCTTTTTTAAAAGTTATATTGTGCTTTAAACAATTATTAGCAAATCGTAATCCAGAAAATAATTTCTTGTGTTCTTCTTTTATTTGCTTTTCAGGGATACGATCAATGCAGTCTACTACCCAATGGAGCGCTGTTCCAATAACCAAATAACATTCTTCATCGTCAGCATTTTCTATTGCTAATTTTGAAATATTATCTACAGACTTTTGTGCGCTATACAATAGCATTTGTTTGTTTTCAACCATTTTATCCCTCCGCATATCTTAAAACCTATTCTCATAATATCTCAAAATCTGATATTATGCAAAAGAAAAGAACGACCTGTTGCCAAGCCGTTCCTTCTAGGACTTTTGTATACCTTGTAAGGGGATTGTGAAACCATAATGAAATGTGCTTTTCACTAAGTTCATTATAACAATAACACATCTAAAATATAAATGTTATAAATCTTTTATTACCTGTGATACCCTTGCCTGAGTATACCCTAAACTTTCACCAGCTTCTTTCTGTGTCATTCCGTCCAAATACACCATTTCAAATATCTCTTTCTTCATACCTACAGGTAACTGTGATATATACTTCTCCACTTCTTCATTCTCCTGCTCCAATCTACCAAGATCTTGCCGCTTCTCTCTGATGCGCTCTTTTAACCTGGTTGCTTCCTTCGGTTCTTCCATTACTACTTTCACATGTTGCTCAATGTAAGGAAATTCATCACCTGACTTTGTGACCTTGCCTGGTACTACCGGAACATTGTCCAACTGCTCCACCAGTCTGTCGATTGTTTTCTTGATTCCGGCTATTCTTCTTTTGTTGGATTTATATTTTTTCAACTGCTTTCTATCCATCATTATATCCCACCTGTTCCTGAACAGCTCTCATAATCTTTTCTCCGTCCAGATTACAATATGTTCCAATATCATTCCGGAAGAATCGTTCGCAATCAGCTTTACTCCATAATGCCTGCTGGTCATTCGAATGTCTTTTCAATCGTTTTAATGCACTGCGATAATCTTCTACAGCTAACTTCACGATTGCAAATGCCAACTGCTCATAACTTTCCATGTACGCCAACGGCTTTCACCTCCTCCGCTTTATGCTGCTGTCTCCATTTTATATTTCTGGAACAACTCTGCTTTTTCTGTGTGATATCGAATCAGTTCATTGACTGCTGCCCGCTGCGCCTCTTCTACCTGATGCGAATTATAGACCTTCAGACCAACACACCACTCTTCGCCACCTTCAAATAATTTCCATTCCCAGTTAATGTAGGCAATGTATGCTATCTTTTTTCCTTCCTCTACCAGATTTATCTGATTCATGTTTTCCCGGATCCATTTCACATCATCGCCTCCATATCCTCTGCACGTCCTTCCCAAAGGTTTGCCTTTTCCTTGCAGTAGTCTATAATGTTCTCGACTGCTGCCATCTCTACTGCTTCTATATCCAGCTTTCCAAATCCTTCCATGGAATCCAGATAGGCATATCCACTCCCTCCTGTATACCTATAATACAATTTCCAGTTCAAGAATCTCTCGTCCCAGAGTAATATTGCAATTACTTCGTTCTCTTCTTCATCATATAATTCAAGACGTTCGTCCGATTTAATGGTCCACATTTCTTTCTAAGCCTCCTTGCTTCAATCATCTTATTCCGGTCATCTCTGTAATAATCTGCATGAGCCTTCCGGCAGTTGTTCTTGTATTTGTTCTTATTTTCTGGAATTCTGTCTATTGCTCGTTGATTATTCATTTATCTCAGCTCCTCCTATTTCTTCGTCAATCTTTCTCCTACTACTGCCTTATCACATACTTCCACGTCACAACCACGTTCCCTACCGGTATGGATACAGTAATCACAACCGCCTGCATCACTATGGCGATACTGACATGTCCTGCATTTATGACGGTCAGAGTTATCTCCAGTCATATCTGCCTCATCATGCTCTCGCTTCCGTTTTGCATGCATATATACTGTTCCATAAGGAATACCTGTTCTTTCTGCAATCTCTTTCTTTGTAAGTCCTTGGTCTAGAAACATCCAGATTACTTCCTGTTTTTCTGCCGGAGTCATCTACTTCTCTCCCTTCTGCAAATTCTTAAGGAATTCCACCAAATACGTTTCACTGTCTGCATATTGTATATACTGATGATCATAAATTTCATCTGTGGTACCTGCTTTTCTTCTCCCTTTTTCCAATAGGTGATAATAATGCTCATCACGAGGTACACATTTCCAAGCTTGTTCTCTCTGAGGATACTCTGCTACCACTAGCCTGCTGCCATCTTCGAAATCATACTTGTAATAATTCACATCTATGTTTTCGTCCCGATACCATAATCCCCAGTCTTTATAGTTATTTAGCCACTCTTTCCGTTGGTCATTATTCCTCAGTTTTGGAAGTTCCAGCTGTTCCGGTTCTTCCGGAGGATTCAATACCATATCCAGATCATGGATATATCCTGCCAGTGCTGCAACTAATATCTTCTGCTTCCGGACTCTGATATCATTTTGACTAAACTCTTCTGTGAGCATTTCCAGATACATCCGGGCTTTTTCATTCTCTTCCCTTGCAATATCGATATCGGTTTTCTCAGATACTTCTTCGTACAACTCTGGCTCTGATGGAACATCAACGATTGCAATACCTTCCGGCTGCTCCACAATAACCGGTTCGTTTTCTTCCGGAATCTCCTGATAATCCTCCACAGGCTCTGTTACTTCTTCCATAATGTCCTGAGGGATTTCAATTCCCACATTTTCCTCTTTTGGAATCTCTTCATCATGCTCATGCAATTTCTTGTAATGATTCCAACAAGCTGCACATTCTCTCCAGCCTTGCAACTGGTCTTCATCTGATGTTCCCCAGTTCTCTCTCGGACAACTTGTCTGCCCTGGAGGACAGCTCGACTGTTCTGGTTTGCAATCTATATTCTCCGGTTGTGCGACGTCGCACACTTCCTCGTTCGTCTGTTCTTCCTCGGTTTTCTGCTGCACTTTTTCTAACGAAACTACATTCCACATGGACTGAATGGCTGCTGCCAGGTAAAACCAGTCGAAGTCACCCATGTATTCATGATCCTCTGACCAGAGCTGAACATAGTCATCAAACAACTTAATACTTGCTGTCTCTTCTTCAATTTCAAAATAATATGTTCTGTCTTTTCCTTCACAGAATTCCTGTCTGATCAGTATGGGACTTGTAGTCACATCCCTAACCCTGTTCTGATGATTTTCCAAAAACCAATTCCAATGAATTTTTAGAAATCGTCTTGCAAATGCATCTAAGTATTCTCTTACTTTTTCTGTTGGCTTCTGCAGTTCTACTTTTATCTCTTCTGCCTGCTGTTCTTCCTGCTCCGGCAGAACTTCCGGAAAATCTTCCACGCTCATCTGACCGGGAAGCTGCTCTTCGAGTTCCGGATCCGGTGTTCGAATCTCTCTGATTTCCCGGACTGTCATTTCTGGCTTTACTTCCTCCAACTGCTCACTGTCCAGATATAACATTTCCTGGAGCTGGCTCTTACCAAAATCCTTATAACCGCTATCTAGGAATGGACTATATCCTCCCTGGGAGAACTTCTCGTTCATCTGCATCCAGCGGACTGCTGTAGATCTCTTGATGCCGTACTGGTCTTCGGCAAATTCGTAAACACTTGCATATCCGTCTTTCTGAAATCCTTCTGTCTCTTTAATCTGCCTGAGATAGAATCCGATTCCGATAAAGTTCTGTGTCATGCCCTGCAGCTTATTCCGGATAATCTCTTTTGCTTCCCGATAATCAATATTCAGATACCACTCTTCCTTTTTCTCAATCTCACTCATTGTTTCCTCCTAGCATCTGTAGCTCCAATGCGTTCATGTCATAATCACGACCGGTATAATTGTTGAATTTTGACTTCTGAGGTTTCCGGCTCTTCGTTTTCTTCTCAGTATCCTCAAAACCTTTCGTTCCCCATGAAGTTGCTTTCTTTACAATGGTCAATTGCTTTCCCGGATCGCTCGTTAATGACACAAGTTCTTCTCTGAGAGCCTCCACCTGTTCCGGAATGATGGATCCATAATTATTTTCACGGACAAGCAGGTACAATTGAAAAGCCTGTTCCACTTCCGGCTGAAACGCTATATATATTTTTTTATTTACTTTACTTTCCTTTATAGGGGGCGAATCATTATCTGTACCCTGCAAATGGTCATTTGTCGGTTGCACATTTGAAAAAAGGCTGACTTTAACTAAGCCTTTGCATTCTTCGGGTTTCAAAAGCCAATATTCACTATATACAGTTTTATTCCGTCGTTCTGACAATACCGTCCAGAAACGCCGTTGGATACCTCTACTGGTAAGCACTCCCCACTCGTCAAATAACCTCTTATCAAAGAGATCCACCTGCAAGCAGTAGTCCACAGTTTCTTTCACTGTACCGGAACTGATGCCGCCGCCCATCTTCCTTGCAGTCGTTGCACAGTCGTCATAGCCCCATTCATAGAAATATCCATTTACCTTGTACGCTCTCTGACATAAAAAGAAATATATCCCGAAACCTTTCCAGCCTTTTGCGTCCAAGAGCTTGTCTATCTTCTTGTCTCCGTCAAATATATCAACCGACCAACCAGCGTAATCTATCCCCTGTTTTGGTCGTCCTGACACTTCTTATTCTCCTTTTCTCCCTGCACTGCCCGTACAGGGAGTTATTCGTGATACAATAAAAACCTAAGGTGCTGTTACCTACGCGATCACAGTAATGTGATGCTCCTTTAATTCTTCTGCAAGTTCGAACTCCAGATATTCCTTAATCTTCTTCATGGTCACATTCTTCCACAGTCCGCCGTCAGCTTCCACCAGCTTGAATGCCGGTCCTCTCTCGCTGTCCTTGATACGGAACACATAAGAACTCTCTGGCTGCTCAATTTCTGCAAATGTGCGGTATGGTCTGAGCTTGACCGGATTCGGCACGATCACATCTGCCAGTTCCACACCTGATTTGATGGTTGTCTTCTGAGATACTCCATCATCGGAATAATTAGCCGTTGTTCCGGATTTGATATTGCCGGCTACCCGCATGATTGTAGTCAAGTCTTCTGTCTCCACAAAGTTCGCCTGCAGCTCAATCAGGAAACGTTCCTGGTCATAATAATCATCAAACCGGAATTCATTCACAATTGCGCCTGCTGCCATCAGTGTCTCTCTGTTCCTCTCGTCAATAAGTCCTGAGAACAGAAGGACCTTTGTTGGACTCACTACATGAAGAATGGAAGATTCTCTTAACTCTTCCGGCTTTCCTTTAATGTAGTCCACTAATGCTGTTAATGTATTTACAGAAAGATTACTTGCCATCGGGAATCTGTGATATCTGGTGAGATCCTTGGTACAATACGTCTCACCATTAATCTCCAATAACTTCGGCTCCATGCTCTCTGCTTTCAGACCTGTAATATACTGTAATGCTTCTTTTAATCCTTCCATCATCTTAAGTCCTCCTTATGCTTCTCTCTTTCTAAGATCTACTACTTTGCTGCCTTTTTCCATGATTTCGCCTGTCTCTGTATCCACGGTCTTACCATCGACCTTTACAGTTGCTTCAGGCATTTTACTTCCGATTTCTGCCACATCAATTGCTCCGCTCGTCAGATCCTGCTGAACGCCCAGTGCTGTTACAGCTCCAAGCGCCGGTGCGAGTGTTGGCTTCGAATTCACATTAGTCGTGATAAAGTTCCTCTGCTCATTTGGCTTGAACTCAATCGTGACAGTGATCTTTCGCTTGGCTTTCACATCTGTGTTCGGATCAACAACATTTCTCATGACCGCCTCAATATCTCGGTTGATCTGTCTGCTGAGTTCACCGCCCGCAAATGTTTCCAGGTTAAAGTGTCTCATTGCTTAACATACCTCCTATGTAATTTATTAAAAACTCTGACTTTATATCAGATGTTCTTTACAATCTGTTCTTTCCGAAAGTCTGAATGAATTCCTCTCTGGTTCCATAATGTTCCTCCCAGTACCGCTGTGCCATCTGCTTGAGCTGCAGATCTAATCCATGATTGGGATTCTCATGAACGCTGTCTTTTTCGTGCTCATGTAGATAGTATGCTATGGGAATTATGAAACCATATTGTTCAGACTTCTTTCTGTATGGTCCGTAAAATATATGGTGCCTGTGACAGCTCGGTGTCCCCGTGAAATAGCAATGCGTCATGTCTTTCGTGAACACGCTCCACAGCTTTTTAGCCATTTACGATCACCTCAATGCGGGCTGCTGCCATAGAATTTCTTATAATCATTGACTGACCGCCTTTCTGTTCCTATAATAAAATTGGTTGTTTTACCGAGTGCTCCAGCCTTGCCGGGCTTTTGTGAGCACTCATTTTTAATTTGCCAGAGCAAATATCTGGTTCAACTGATCTGGCGTATGAATTGTCGGTCCAGCAGTGATCCAACCGATCAAATAATGTATTTTGAAAGACTGTGAGCGGAAATTATGTTCTTCCAACGCCTTTTTAATGTTCTCCAGCTCGGACTCAAATTCTTCTTTCGTCAACAACTTTGGGATTTCACGTATTTCCTCCCATTTTATGTATCCGTTAGCTTTTCTCCACTCCTGGTACTCATCCTCAAGATCTGCATCTTCAATCTCTCTGTGAAGTCTTTGGAACTCCTCAAATTCAGTCTGATACCCGACCATGTCTCTTGACATCATTTCGACCGTATCACACTGATCTGCACATCTTCGGAACAATGCCTCTTTCGCGATATTATTCATGATTTATACCTCCTCTAACTAATCGAAATACGGCACATAATAACAAAGACTGCTGCCAGTGCCAGTATTACATCTGGAATAATTAAACTTTTGATGCAAAGAACATATCGCTCTCTTTCCAACTGGTGAACCCTACGCCTGACTTCCCATGGTGCATCATCTCTCAGTACCATATTTGTTGATTTTCTTTTTCTCAAGCTTGTCCTCCTTCCTACCGCCTAAGCGGTTTTATCCTCTTCTTTCTCAATTGTGTATGTAATTTCCACATGCTCCTGCTCTTCCAGCAGGGATATAAGTACCTGTATAACTCTTTCCATATCCGGTTTGTTTGACATATACATCACCTCTTCTATAAGTTATGTGGTACGGTTTGTACTTGTTGCTATGAGATGCAATCCTTTTCGCACAATTGTGAATACGCCAAGAAATAATAAAAAAATTAATATCATCATTCCAATGGCATTAGGCAAAATACTTATAGCTTCTATTAATGCCAATGGCGTAAAAACTAGTATCCAGCCAATTATCTTTCTCAGTTTCATCTACTCACCTTCCTGTTTCTTCTTACCAATGCGAATCGCACAATCCTTTATTCCAACTACTGTTGTTATTGGCACACCTCCTACATACTGTGAAGTCTGCTCCACCGGCTCTCTCATACATTTTCCGCATACCGGACAGTAATTTGCTTGTGCGGGTAATTCCGCAAAACATACTGGACATAACCGCTTCATTTCGTCCACCTCTCTTCTATTGCATCTTTCCTCAATCTCTCCTATACTTTAGATACAGGCACTACCATGCCGAGTATTAATGAAAGGAGATTCTTATGAAATTAGATATCTCATGCGTTCGCTCCATTCTTCTTACTGTCGAAAAATATGAAACTATTTACGATCCAGTATCTTTTGCTGAGGAACCATATAGTTACTACAAAGACTACTTAGATTCTTATGATATTGACCAAATCTTATACCATGTCCAATATTGTATAAAAGCAGGTCTTT
Organism: Veillonella sp. CAG:933; assembly: GCF_000431435.1. Taxonomy (NCBI): domain Bacteria; kingdom Bacillati; phylum Bacillota; class Negativicutes; order Veillonellales; family Veillonellaceae; genus Veillonella; species Veillonella sp. CAG:933. The sequence goes on along the minus strand of NZ_HF986166.1, from coordinate 16,699 downwards.
TGTCAGATGTATGTGGCACTAAATCGTGGGGACATACCAATTTTGATTGTTGTCTTGAACCTTTCGGTCATGATTTTCTTGCAAACACCAGGACTGATGAAAAATGGAATCTGACACAAACCATTTTTTCTAAAGTCGGTGGTGCCAGCCTGAAAGCTCTTTCTGCTATTGCCGAAGGTGTCACCACTGCTCTTGCAAATAAATATCTCCCAGCTGAAATTTCCAAAATTCCTATTTAATCCAATCTTCTATTGTTTTTTGAGTAACAATGCTAATACACTGTTCTATCTCTCTCTGAGTCGGAGCAGTGTATCCTTTATCCACCATAAAGTAAAACACTGCTCTAAGAATCACCGCTGTTCTCCAGCTTTTTACCGCAAAAAATATTGCTATGCATGTACTGACTACTGTTATCACACGCATCTTCCTCACCTCTCTTTCTCTATTTAAGTTGCATTTTATTGACATTTTTCTTTGCTTCTCCTATCCTGTTAGTACAGGCTCATGCCAGAGCCAAGTATTCAATACGGGAGAAATTTCATGAGCAATTCAACAGATTCTATACCTAAAATTCTTCAAGATTATGACAAAGAACAAAGTTCTTTCCTTTCCAACTGCCGTCCACCAAGTTATGAAGAGTCTCATTTCAAGCAAATGGCAGATGATGTGAAAGTTCCACTTGAAGAACAAGTCAAATCAATTCAATCCATCGCTGAATCAGCCGATAAACTTGCTACTGATTCCAAAGAAATCGCCAAATCAGCAAAAACTTGTTCGAATATCGCCTTAAGTGAAGCTAAGAAAGCTGATATTAAAGGTTGGATTTCTATTGGCATTGCAGCGTTCGGTACTTTTACTGAATTTGCTATTCATCACTCTGAAGTAATTGATTTTGTTAAGTCAATCTTGGGAGTATAGCATGGCAAAATATCTGGAAAAGTAATAAAAATATTGAAAGTGCTATTCCTACGTCTGAAGCCGTTATCTTTGGCGGTTTCTTTTTATCGTCTCTCACCTTACTCACCTCTCTTTCTCTATTTTAGTTGCATTTTATTCAACTTTTATTTTAAAAAAATATCATCTCGTTCTGTTTGAGATAAATTCAAAACATTTGACAACGATACTATTTCCGAAGCCGTGAATTCGCCCACTCCCTTAAGTCGATTGTATAATGTTTCTCTCAAAATACCTGATTTTTCAGCAACTGCTTTTACTGTCATTCCACTATCTGTTATTTTATCCTTTAGCATCTTTATATCCGGCATTTTATCCACTCCTTTCTAGTTGCATTTAATTCAACTACCTCTTTTATATCACTCTGTTGCATTTCTGTCAACCTATTTGCACAAAAATGTTGAATTATTTTCAATCATATGCTATTGTAGGATTATGAAATGAGGTGAATGAATGTTACAACTGTATAAAAATATAAAATCAAGAAGAATTGAATTAAATATGACTCAATCCGATTTGGCTTCTAAAATGGGTTATGCCGATAAAAGTATGATTGCTAAAATCGAGAAAGGCGTCATAGATCTTCCTCAATCTAAAATTATTGCATTTGCAAAAGTTTTAAATACCGCTCCTGGTATATTAATGGGACTTGATGGAACCTCAGTTGATCAATCAAGTTTATCTGAAGGTATCAAAATTAAAATATATGGTCGAGTTGCTGCAGGCATTCCACTGGAGGCAATTGAAGATGTTATCGACGAAGAAGAAATTCCCGAGGAACTGGCACGGACCGGGGAGTTCTTCGGACTCCGGATCAGCGGTGATTCTATGGAGCCGGATATTCATAATGGAGACACGGTAATTGTAAAAAGACAGGATGATGCGGAATCTGATGAGATTGTAATTGCTCTTGTAAATGGGAATGACGGAGTGTGTAAAAGATTAAAGAAATATGCAGACAGCATTGCTCTTATCTCATTGAATCCTAATTATGAACCGATGTATTTTAACCGGGAAGAGATTGAAGAAAAGCCAGTGAAGATTATTGGCAAAGTTGTAGAGTTGAGACGGAAATTTTAAATTTACCATTTCGGTGCCTTTACCGAGATGCTTAATCCTTATAATATACCTGTACATAAGATAAAGGAGATGATACATTTGAATAAAAAACCTTTGGGATCAAAGCAAAGAGCTCTGGACGATATTTCCAACATGTTAGGCAGATATTGGGGAACAAAACGTGGAAAACAAATAGCTTCTTGGCTCTCCCAGTATACTAATTTTATAAAACAAGAAGAAACTTTTAATCCCAGATTTTTAAAACATTATAAACGTGGCGAAATTATTATGGTGAATTTTGGATATCGTCTCGGAAATGAAGTTGGTGGTCCTCACTATGCCATTGTTCTTGATAAAAACAACGACATGGGATCTGGCACCATTACCGTCCTTCCACTATCATCCAAGAAAGAAAATACTAAAATTAATCCTTACAAATTAGATTTGGGCGATGAGATATACCAAAAACTTAATGAAAAGGCTCAAATTGCTTTTTCTAATTGCATCAAAGAGGCGGAAATTAATCCACCAATTGTTACTGTAGGGCAAAATTTTACCATCTCAATCAGAATAGACGAGACTGAAATGCAGGCTGTAATGAGTGAAATTAACTCCATGAAAAAAGGAAGTATTGCCTTGCTCTCACAAATTACCTCCATTAGTAAAATGCGGATTATAAAACCAACTCGAACAACAGATGCTTTAAGCGGAATTCGTTTAAGTGATGAAAGCCTCAATGCTATTGATAATCGCATAAAGCAACTATATCTTGGTAAATAATTTCTTGAGGTATAATATATTGACACTGGCAATATATTATAATATAATGATTTTGTAAAAACTCAGCGTCATAGCACGCACAAATTTTAAGACTTTACGCTTTACGCGTACAAAAATCATTAAGACCTCGTAGAAATACGAGGTCTTTTGCATTATAATCAAAACCGCCCCTGTGCCAACAGGAACGGCTTAATGAATACTATACAGTGCCGAGGCACGTACAATACTCCCTGAACAAGAATATTGTATCACATTTCCTTGGCACCTGTACAGGTGTATTTTTTATACACAAATTTGTGCGACGTCGCACATATACTTAAGGAAGGTGATCGCATGAAATTAGAACGCTGTGCTATCTATATCCGAGTATCTACCGCAGAGCAGATGATGCACGGAAAATCCCTGGAAGCACAAAGAGAATATTTGGAAGCTTATGCCAGCGAACATAACATGGTTGTTGCAGGAGTCTATGCTGATGAAGGTAAGACTGCCCGGAAAGAATTGAAAAAGAGAAAAGCTATCCATGCATTATTGGAGGATGTGAAAGCAGGGAAAATAGATGTTATTCTCTTCTGGAGGCTTGACCGGTGGTTCCGTAATCTGTCTGACTTCTACAAAGTCCAGGACATCTTGGACGAATACCATGTACGTTGGATCTCTACCAGTGAGCCAGGCATCAACATGGAGACCAGAGATGGAAGACTGCAGCTTAACGTCGTTCTGTCCATTGGCCAGAATGAAGTTGATACTACCAGTGAACGTATCAAGTTCGTCAACGAAGCCTCTATCCGGCAAGGTAAGTTAATCTTCGGTGATGCCAATATGGGATACGGCTATAAGTCCGGTACTGTCAATGGAGTCAAATGTATGATTAAAGATCCTGAACGCGAAGAGGCTGTAAACGCATTCTATCAATACTTTTTCAAGCACCAGAGCAAGACCGGAGCATTGAAATATATCCAGGAGAATTATGATCCGGATTTCAGTTACAGTAGCATGAGGACGCTTCTGTCCAGCGAATTCTACAAAGGTACTTACCGCGGAGCTCCATACTGCCCTGCTTACTTGTCAACTGAGGACTGGGATAGACTACAAAAAATTTCCGACAAAAACATTAAAGTCAACCGTTCCAATAGAGTATACCTGTTTTCCGGACTGATTTACTGCCCAAATTGTGACAATCTCCTGTCCGGTTGCGGTTGTTCTTCTATTATTAACCGGAAGACCGGTGCCAAACGCACGTACTGCTATTATCGGTGCAACAAAGCTTACATGGATAATCACTGCAATTACCGGCACAGGCTCAGTCAGAATCTTGTGGAGTCTTATCTTTTGGAGCATTTGGAAGATGAATATCAGAGATACCACGTCCGTTCCGGACAGATACGTGAAAAGCAGAAGAAAGAAAAGAAAATAAAGACACCGGAGAAGCTCCGATCAGAATTGGAACGATTAAATCTCCTGTTTCAAAAAGGTCGTGTGGAATGGGAATATTATAACAAGGAATACTCTCGAATTGAATACGAATTAAAAGAAACGTTGGCTATCCAGCCAGAAATAGAACGAGACGTCTCTTATGTAAATGAAATCATACAGTCAGACTTTCGCTCTATGTATGCAAAGCTCTCTTTGGAGAACCGCAGAGCATTCTGGCGGTCCATTGTATCAGATATACATGTGGCGAAAGACTCCACTGTGAAAGAAGTGAATTTTTTATAATAAGTCTTGCACTAACCAATGAGTTCCATTTGGGGCTGATAAGACCATGACCGCAGTCATATCCGGAACCGCCGATATTGGATTTATGGGGTCTGAAGCTTCAATTTATGCTTACAATGAAGGAGCCAATGATTATGTCGTGAACTTTGCACAACTTACACAACGCGCAGGAAATTTTCTGGTAGCAAGAGAAGAAATCCCCGACTTTCATTGGACTGATTTGAAAGATAAAAAAGTACTTGGTGGACGAAAAGGTGGCATGCCAGAAATGGTATTTGAGTATATTTTAAGGCAAAATGGGATTGATCCTTCGAAAGATCTGATTATAGATCAGAGCATTGATTTTGGCTCTACAGCAGCAGCATTTGCAGAAGGAAATGCTGATTTTACAGTTGAGTTCGAACCAGGAGCCACAAATTTGGAAAAAGAGGAAAAGGGATATGTAGTTGCTTCTCTCGGTACAGACAGCGGCTATGTACCTTATACTGCATTTTCAGCAAAGAAAAGTTATATCGAGAAGAATGCATCTGTAATTCAAGGATTTACAGATGCATTGCAGAAAGGTATGGATTATGTACAGAAACATACACCAAAGGAAATTGCAGAAGCAATTGCACCTCAGTTTAAAGAAACAAATCTTAATACAATAGAAACAATTGTGAGCCGTTATTATGAACAGGACACATGGAAAGATAACCTCATATTTGAGAAAAAAAGTTTTGAACTTTTACAGGACATTCTGGAAAGCGCAGAAGAACTTGACACACGTGCACCGTACGATAAACTGGTAACGACTACATTTGCCGAAAAAGCAGCCAAATAATTTCAATACTATCTGAATCACTATTACTCTTTAATTAAGCAAAGGAAACGACAAACCATGGCAGAGTTCGTCGTTTTCTTTGTTAACATATCTACTATATCTCATCTACTATATCTCATCTACTATTTTCCACTAATTCAAACAATTTTACTCGCTTTTTTCGTGTATTTCATATATAATAAATACCATGACTAGGGCAGACTTGTCTTAGTACTTTTTATTGGGGGATTTTTTATGCAACAAAAAGATCGTAAACAAATGTACAGACAGCAAACTATGGGCTACTTCATCAATGCTGCATTGGAGATCATTGAAGAAGAAGGTATCGACAGCTTGTCTATTCGGAAAACTGCAGAAAAAGCCGGCTATAACAGTGCGACTCTTTATCATTATTTTTCAGATTTTGAAGAACTGAGAATTTTTTCAGCTATGAAATATCTGGATCAATATGCTAAGGATCTGCCAGCCTACTTAGAACCGGTTACAAGGCCACTTGAAAGATATCTGAAAATTTGGGAATGCTTCTGTCTCCACTCCTTCTCACATCCAGACATTTTCTGGCTGCTATTCTTTAAGCATGCAGATACGAACTGGGATTTTTCCTACTATTTTCACGCTTATTATGATATTTTTCCTGAAAGTTGGAGTGAAGATGCTGCAAATTACAAAAATATGCTTTCATCTGCTAATTTCTCAGAACGTGAATTTTTATCATTGACTGATTCTTTGAATAAAGAGAATATTTTTCTCCCGGAATCAGACATTCACAATCTGGCAACAATGAATATTATGCTTTATCGTGGTATGTTAGAGACATTACGGGAAGACTCTGAATATTTGACAATTGAAGAAGCGACTGCGACAACTGTTTCGTTTATCCGCAGAGCGCTTACATCCTATAATATTGATTTAGATTAAAAACACTTATTAAAACCTATATACAAACATTGTCGTTTTACAGAATTGTTTAATAAAAAGAGCTGAAGGATTCGAATTCTTCAGCTCTTTTTCTCACCTGATATATCCAAGAATGCTCCACACATTCCTTCTTCAGCTTTTTGTATTTAATTATTTTGAAAAAACATTTTCACTATGCCTTTTCTTCCTTCAACACTTTAATAAATGCTGCAATCGTTCCAAGCATTACAAAAATAAATAAGAACGCTGCTACAAGTGAGATTGTCTGAAGCGGTTTCAATCCACCAGCCATCAGAAGTCCGATCGCCATAACTGACTGGATAACTCCCCAGAGAATCTTTCTGCCATTTGGAGGATTGATTGCACCGTCCGTTGACAGCATAGACAGTACATAAACTCCTGAATTTGCAGATGTTACAAAGAATGCACACAAGGATACCAAGGCTACCAGTGATAAAATAAATCCAAGCGGATATTGTCCAAGCACTACGAAAAGTCCAACCTCCGGTGTTGCTACCGCTTCCTGGAGCTTTTCAATCGCCATAAGACCTTTTTCTCCAAGGTTGATACCAAGGTTACCAAATACTGCACCCCAAATACAGGAAGCAATTGTTGGTACAAGTACTACACCAAGTACAAATTCTCGAATAGTCCGTCCTTTAGAGATACGTGCTACAAATACTCCAACGAACGGTGCCCATGCAATGAACCATGCCCAGTAAAACAGTCTCCAGCTTCCGAACCAACTGTTGTCACTATAAGAATTAATCTTAAGTGCAGTTGGAATAAAATTACCGATATACTGACCCATACCATTTACAAATGCATTCAAAGTCTCTACTTTTGGTCCCACTATAAAGCATACTGCCAAAAGTCCGATTGCAACATAAAGGTTTGTATCAGAAATAATCTTAATTCCTTTATCCAGCCCGGATACTGCGGATCCAATATAAAGAAATGATACAATTATAATAATAATAATTTCTACTACTAAATTGATTGGGACACCAAATAAATAATTAAATCCGGCATTAATCTGCAATGTTCCAAGTCCAAGAGATGTTACAACTCCTGCAACTGTCGCAAATACACCAAGAATATCAACAACCTTGCCAAGCCATCCATTTGCAAGCTTCTCACCAATTAACGGTTCAAGCATAACACTTAACAAACCTTTTTTGTTCTTACGGAACATAAAGTATGCAAGTGCAAGACCGATAACTGCATAGTTTGCCCATGGAAGAATTCCCCAGTGCATAAAGAAATTCTCAAATGCAAAGTTTGCAGATGCCTGAGATGCTGCTTCAATTCCATCTGGCGGATTCAGATAATAAGTAAGCGGCTCAGCTACTCCCCAGAATACAAGACCAACTCCCATTCCACATCCAAATAGAAGTCCGAACCATGTTATATTACTGTATTCCGGTCTGGAATCATCGCTTCCTAAACGAATTTTTCCATATTTTCCAAATGCAAAATATACAATAAAGCCAAAGAATATAATCATAGAAATCAGATATAACCATCCAAAATCTGTGGTCAAAACTTTAAATGCCGCATTAGCTACTACCGTAAAACTATCATTAAATGCAACTGACCAGACTGCTATAATGCCGACGATAATCAGTGATACATAAAAAACTGTATTCTTACCTTTCTTTTCTCCCATATTCAATTCTCCTTCATCAAACTAAGCCAGATATAGTAGTGGGCAGATGCATAACCATCTGCCCGTTCACTCTAAATCATCGAACAGTTATCATACTTTAAATACTGTCTGCTCTTTAATATCTGTTGCCAAAGCCTCCAGAGCAACCTTTGTTCTGTGATAACGTAATTTCCACTGCTCTTCCTTCGGAGTATCAGGGTCTCCAAGTGGATAAGGAATAGAAATTGTAGGTACGATTCTATTAGCTCCTACTGTCTTAGCTACAGGCACCAGATTACACATCTGTACGATTGGGAATCCAGCCTTCTCAACCTCTTTTACCATCGTTGCACCGCAACGTGTACAGGTACCTCAAGTACTAACCATGATAACACCATCAACATGATCTTCCTGAAGATATGGAATGATTTCTTTTGCCATTCTGGCAGCCTCTGCCTCAGTTGTTCCTGTTCCGACTGTTGTATAGAAATATGGATGGAGGCTTCCATAAACTCCCTCTTTTTCTAATACCTTCAGTGCATCAATCGGAGTAATAACGTTTGGATCTGCGTCTGCTGCTGCAGGGTCAAATCCAGCATGAATTGTCTTGAACTCTCCGCCTTTTAACCGTTCCATATTTGACACATCATAACGTCCCCAACGTGTTGCAGATGCTGACTGAATATGATCCGGATTATCTACAGGTACAATACCACCGGTATTCAAAAGTGCGATTCTTGCTTTTGACAAATCCTTGATAGCAGGAGCAATTGGTACTCGATCAAGCTTCGGAATCGGAAGCTCTGTCTCAAATGGCTGTCCATTTAATTTTTTAACAAGCATATCTACCATACGCTCATATGCCGGTTTTCCATCTGAAAGCCATACCTGATGACGGATGCCTCTCGGGAAATATCCTTCTTCATCCGCGGAGCCAACCGGCTCACCAGCAAGAAGCTTGTTGGCAACTTTTGCCATTGCTTTTACATCCTGTCTCATCTTTGAAGCAATATTACCGCCTTTTAAGATATACATATCTTTTTTAAACATATCTACACCTGGCGTCTCCTCGTTCATAGATGTTACAACAGGTACACCAAATTTTTCTTTTACTGCCTTGCAGATTGTTCCACATGCAACGGTATAACGTCCTGCCTGAAATGCTGGCCCTGCAAGGAAAATATCAAACTCTTTATCTTCAAGCATTCCGAGAATTGTTGCAACTGCATCGTCAGTATTGGTACCAATATAGTTGTCACCACAGATAATTGTATGGGTAACTTCTGCATTTAACTCTTTTTCAAGCTGCATTGCTGGTCCAATCTGACCTTCGTGGATTTCTGGTTCAATACCAGCTTTTTCTTCTCCACCAATCTGACCAAAAAACTGATTAATATATAAGATTGCTTTTTTCATCGCTATTGCCCTCCTTAGAATTCTTTCATTGTCTTCGGGGACCATCCAACTACCTGATCACCACAGAACATTGAGTTATTCTCCATAATAACGGATCCATCTTCTCTTACTGAAGGTCCTAAGATCTCATCTCCAGCCCAGCCACCGGACAGACCGTCTCTTGCTAACGACTGAAGTTCTCCAAGTACTGTTTCCATTGGAGGCAATTCAATTAATTCAGATACATTTCCACAGGATACAATTGCATCACACTTCTCATCCAGTGTTACAAGTGGCTGAGATGTACCATTACGTCCTGTACATTCATTGGTAACTCCAATTGTCTTAACACCGGCATCCTCAAGCGCAACAAGACATCCTACAAAGTCGGCATCCGGGTTGCCATAACCTTCTTCTGCGACGACCGCACCATCTGCTCCGAGTGTCTTTGCAATCTGTGCTACATAAAGTGCAGCACGTTCTTTCTGATCCAAAGCTACATTCAGGTTTGACATAATTACTCCGAGGAAATTAATTGTCTTACCATGCTCTCTGTAAAGAGCCTTGATATTCGGTGTGTTCTGGAAGTCGTATGTTGACCATTTTGATGATACAGGCATGAAACTTCCAGATATAATAGCGCCATCCAGTACCTCATTTGGATGCATTACTGTTGGAAGCATACGGTTCATATCCCAGCCATATGCCAGATCATTGTATCCCAGATTTTCCATCTGAGACTGTGGCTGCATAACATATACAACAGATGGAAGCTTTTCAATCTCCGGACTACGTTTGATCATCGCCTCAAGATCATAAACTTCTGTGTCTTCCGGTGTCAGTTCTTTTACACACTGTCCGATGAACTCTGCAAGTTTATGTCCTGCTCTTCTAAGTGCATCATTCTTCTTCTGTTGCTCATGCTTCTCAAAATCCTCATTCGTATCTGCTACGAGTACAATATTGTTCAAATAACCGAAGTATGTATATTTCTGCCCTTCACCACTCATGTCGATCAATCCATCCTGGAAACCTCCCCAGTGTTTTCCGACTACGAGTACGCTGCAGTTCTTTAATGCATGTAAAACTCCATCTCCTGCCTTTGCAAGTTCACTTGTATATCCAGGGAAAAGTCCTCTTCCATCCAATCTTACTCTAGGCTCGATTGCTTCCTTTACCGGACACATACGGATCTTATCTCCAGGTTTTGCAATATAAAGATCTGCCTCCGTGATTCTCTCATCTTCACGGATAAAATCAAGTGCTTTTTCTTTATTAATTGTAAGCACTCCGTCATCAAAGGATAACTTGTCGCCAAACTTGATATCCTTAACATAGAAATTGCCAATCTCCAGTCTCATGTGATTGTCCTCCTTTTCTGATTCATAGATAGGCTCTATGAATGGCATTGATACATTTTTGATAAGCGCGCTTATTTATTGGTTATGTTAAGATTATAACAGTAAGCGTGCTTATTGTCAATCGTTTTGTTAGATTTTTTCTATAATTCACAGTTAATTATTGACTTATTCTATTCATTTTCTCTAAATATTCTTTAATCTCTCTGTGGTCAATCACTTTTTAATTCCAGGCAACAAAGGGGGCGCTGATTTCTCAGCGCCCCTATTATCGACAATTCCTATATTAATTTGCTTTCTTTTTATTCATCAGATCTTTGATGTTCTTGTAAATCATAAAGAGAATTAAAACTGCTCCAACATATCCATTTAATACATAGATAATATTAACCAAGACTCTGAATGGAAGGAATAATCCTACAATTAAACCGAGAACTCCAAGAACAATAGTGAGAATCTTGAACTGTGATGTTCCCTCTTTTGCAAATCTAGAAGCTGGATTATAAAGGAGTGGAACCGCTGTTGTATAAATACCTGCAAATACAATAATTGCAAAGATAGCGGAGAATGGCTTCCAGATCTTAGCTGCAAGAATCAGATTTGGGATATCTGCATTCCATACAAATGTATCACTACTTCCAATCATCGGAGTATTAATGTTTGAAACCTGTGCGAACATTACTACTGCAATTGCCACACAAACTGCAACTGTTCCGCCGATAATACCATAATTTAATTCTTTTTTCTTATTATTAGAACCAAGTGCTGCTGTAAAGCTTGCGAACCACAGGAGCACGAAACCGGCATATGATAAACCAGAAACAAGCCAGTTGGATCCTGCACTCTTAATTGTTTCCCCATTCGCTGCGCCTTCGTAAGCTGCATTTTTAATAATATCCAATCCAGCTCCAACATCACCGCCATCACGAATTAATGTAAGAACTCCAATGGCAATACAAAGCACTACGATTACCGGTCCTACAGCACCGATGGCATCAACCATGGAGTTCAGTCCACCTACAACTGTAAGCACTGCCAGTGCTGTCAGAACGACTCCTCCTACCCATGCCGGAAGTCCATATTCCTGATGAAGTGTAGAGGATGCTCCTCCTACCATAACGAAGAAGGACATGTAACAGAATAATGTGGAGTAATAATCACAGAAAGTTCCTACATACTTTCCACAAAAATGTTTGTATACATCATTTCCTTTTTCAAACTTCTGCTCTGCACCTGCTTTTGCAAAGTTAAAATTGTAATAAAGGAAAGCTACCAGGAATACCAAAATTACAAGTAATCCTTTTACTCCATATGCTGTATAATATTGAATGATTTCCTGACCTGTTGCAAAACCGGATCCAATTGTAAATGCAATGATTGCTCCCGCAAGTATCAGTACTCGTTTCCAACTCACCTTTTCCGCACTACCCATAATGTGCCCCCTTTTCATTCATTTCTTTTCTTATGAGCAATTTACCGGCATATAAGCCGGTAATTGCTCAATGTATACTTATGTCAATGACTTACCACTCATCTTTTTCAAAAACAGTCTGCTCTGTTATCGGAGTCTGAAGAGCCTTGAATGCTCTTCTTACAAGTTTCTCACGAATCTTGTAGGACTCTTCCTCACCCTCAGTTGGATCTCCAAGTGGATAAGGAATACCAACAGCCGGGATAATTCTATTCGCACCGATTGTTCTGGAAATCGGAACAACTGTACACAGATGAACTACTGGGATACCGTATTTTTCAATACCTTTAACCATCGTTGCACCGCAACGTGTACAGGTACCTCAAGTGCTGACAAGAAGAACTGCATCTACATGCTCTTCAACTAATTTTTTACCAATTTCATCACCGAATTTAGCTGCAGAATTCGTAGCTGTTCCAGTTCCGGTTGTACTTGCAAAATAAGGATATAATTCTCCAAATACGCCTTCTTTCTGTAATTTACGAAGTGCATCAAGTGGGATTACAAGGTTCGGATCTTCCAGTACGAACTGTCTGTCATAACCACCATGGATTGTCATATAGTCATCTTTAGACATTCTGTCCATGCCTTCCATTGTATACCATCCAAATTTTGTTGCATTGGAGGACTCGATATGATCCGGATTACCAACTGGTACAATACCACCAGATGTAACGATTGCAATCTTCGCTTTACTAAGATCTTCAATTGCTTTTCCTGGCTCTACACGATCGAATTTCGGCATTGGAAGATCTGTCTCAAATGGCTCTCCTGCCATCTTCTTAAGCAGCATCTTAAGACCACGAGTTGCTCCTCTTTCTTCTGCGAAATAGTTCACACGGATACCACGCTCAAGATATCCTTCGATTGATGGTCCAAGAATCTCCTCGCCTGTAGCCAGTTTCTTAATCAATGTCACAAACTGTGGAACTGCTTTTTTCATAGTTGCAGCAGAGTTACCTGTCTTTACAAGGATTACATCCTGTTTAAACATATCAGCTCCAGGGTTCTCTTCATACATACCAGAGAGTACCGGAATACCGAGTCGCTCTTCAACCGCTTTACAAATTGTACCGCAAGCAACACCATAACGTCCAGCATTAAATGCAGGTCCTGCAACAAAGATATCTGGCTCGTATTTCTTTACCATCTCAATGATTGTATCTGTTGCTTTATCAAGATTTTCTCCAAAATAGTTGTCACCACAGATAACTGTTGCAACAATCTCATAATCATCGCCCAGTCCGTCATTCAGTGCCATACCAGGTCCTATAATTTCTTCTCTTACTTCCGGCTGGAAGTCTGCTTTATCTTCTCCACCAATTCCACCGAAGAACTGATTAAGATAATGAACGATTTTATATTTTGCCATAACTCTGAATCCCCCTTCTTAGTATCCTCTTGCAGCCAGTTTGTTAAATCCATTTGCGATTGTAGATGCGATGATAATCTGAAGCTCTGCCTCGAAAGATCCGTCTTCGTTGATACATCCAGCCCATCCACCAATCTGGCTTTCAATAAATTCCTGAGTTCCAATTACTCTATCCATAGCTGGGAACATCAGTGTTGCATTTCCCTGTCCACATGATGCAAGTGCTGTTGCCTCTTCACATGTATCTGCCAGAGATGCTGATTTACCATCTTTTCCTGGGAACTCATCTGTGATCAGGCAAACCTTTGTACCTGCTCTCTCAACCTTTTTACAGTTCATCATAAGGTCTGTATCCGGGTTACCATAACCTTCCTCTGTAATCAGAACTCCGTCTAACTGCAGCCATTCACAGAATTTTGCAACCATATCGGAATGTCTCTCTTTATCAGCAAGGAATACATTCTCATTTGTAAGGATAACTCCCATAAAGTTAATGTCTTTTCCATGATGTTTGTAGCATTCATCAATAACCGGATTGTGGAAATGATGATATGTTGTAACTTTATCACATGGAGCCACACAGTTACCAGATACGATTGCTCCATCCATAATCTCTGTTGGATACATGAATGTCGGAACGATCTGTTTTGCATCTACACCATAATAATATGTGTCATGCAGAAGTCCCTGTGACTGAAGCATATGTATGTATCCTACCTTTGGCAGATCCGGATACTGTGCTGCCTGCTCAAATACTGGTTTTGTCTCATATGTCTCAATTACATCTGGCTCAAGATTTCTTACAAGCTCTCCAAGATATGTAGCTACTTTCAATCCTGCCATACGTCCTGCTTTCTCATATACATGAGTTTCTAATCCATCCTGTGGTTCAATGACTACGCACAGGTTATATGTTTTTGAAAATGGGCAATAATCTGCAGCCGGTCCGCTCATATCAATAACACCTTCCTGGAATCCAACGATTCTTCCGACTGTAACTACACAGCAGCCATCTAAAGCATGTGTTCTTCCAGATCCAACCTGTGGTGATACCTTTCCGATAATTCCTGGGAAAATCTCTCCGCCGCTCACTTTCACACGTGGTTCAATGACATCCTTAACAGGTGTGATTCTTGTTGCCTCACCAGGTTTTGCAATTTCCAAATGGCATCCGATCAGCTTGTCGTCCTCCAATACAAGTGCTTCCACCTCTTCTTTGTTTACATACAATACGTGATTTTCCACATATGATTTGTCTGCAAACTGGATGTCCTTGATCTCAAATTTGCCGAGTTCTAGTTTCATACAAATTCCCTCCTTATGATTTGTAATCGCGATAACTTAACACTTAAAATATAATCACGTTTTTCATCTCCGAAAGCTGGCAATTTTTCTTTTACAAATTCCTCAAGCGCGCGGAATGTAATCATGATAACATATAAGTAAAAAAATATCTTTTTTGCTTTTTATGTTTACTTTCAAAAAATGTAATCGTGATAACTTTTTTCATGTAAGTAATTGCTTTTGATAGTTCTAATTATACACACATTTTTTAAATGCGCAACCCCCTTTTATAAATATCGTCATTAATACAAAATATCTATAAATATTTTTGTGCAGATTGCCTATTTTTTATCATTCTTTTCGCGTTTTTGTTTAAAATATCCGTCATATCCCTGCAATTCTGACGCAAGTGACTTAACGATTATATCGAGATCATCTATAAATAAACGAACTCTTTCTTCGATTTCATCTTCTTCAATCCCGTCATCCATCACTCCTTTAAAATATCCTTTATACAAAATACAGGACATGCGATTTAAAATAAGCGCATTCTCCTCAGAAATTGCCCCTGCTTTCATGCATTTTTTACACATTTCAAAATCACGTCCCCAGAAATCTGCTGTTCCAAGCATCTCTGAAAAGAATTGGTTTGCCTCATTAATGTTTTGAGGAAACATCTGATAGAATTCTTTCATAGCTCCACCCAGATATTCATTCGTATGTTCAAAAAACAGTCTATTATAATCTTTTGGATGTCGGAAAGCCTCCTGACTGTAGCAGTACCATACACCCACATAGATATCCCATACTCCTCTCCAGGTTTTTTCCGCCTGATTCAAGCGGATAATATATCCCTCCAGCGTATTCAGGCTGACATAATACATCAGTTCCGACTTGCTGTTAAAATAACGGTATAATGCAGCTGACGAACAGCCCAGCTCCTTCGCGATTCTACGAATAGAAAGATCTTCAGCCCCATCTTTCTCCATAATTTTACATACTCTTTCAATATAATCTTTTCTCGTTAAACCTTTGAAGTAATTCTGTGTTGTTTCTTTATTATCCAGCATCGCTCCACCGCCTATTCTTTTTCTTACCTGCTTTTTCTAACTAATTCTTGGAATAATATTGTCAATCACCGATAAATCGATTGTCTTAAAATCATTCGCCACCTTTTCCTGATAACTCTTTGGACTTGGTGCGATATCCTGCCACTCCTGATAAACCTGAATGCATTTGTCGATCAGCATGATATCTTTTATATTATCCTCTTCACCCTTCGGATATACAACTACCGATCGATATGGTGTCTGATTCGGTTTCAGGCTGGATGCCTGCGGATGTGTCAGAAGCACATGCTTATCATAGACAAGATCTCTCACCTTAATCAGAACGTCTTCATACCCATCAAGAAGAATCACTTTCATCTGATCCTTATACTTCTCATACACTCTGTCGTTATTCGTTACCAATATTGCTTTTTCCAGCTCCCACATGATTGCCGTCTCCCTTCTTAACATCTCATTTCACTCAGATGCGTTTTAATATAGTATGGTTTACCATAAGTTTATCATATTTTATCTTTTTTCGCAAATATTCTGTCATTAATTCATTTTGTAAATACGATTCAGCTACTATCTTTATAGTAAAGAGAAAGCTCGGATTTCTCCAAGCTTTCTCCTTGTTTTCAAGTTGCTGCCAACTATATGACCTCTCACTATAATTAGTTAATGTATCCGGCTTTCTTAAGCTCTTCATGAGCTTTCTCAAGGTTTGCATCTGATACACGAATGATCGGTCCTGTACAACCCATTCCGCTCTCTGCATAAATATTGATCTTCCATAATGCTTTTACGGCATCCTCAAGATCCATTACTTCGATTCCTGCGATCTGTGCTGTTACGATCTCCTTCGGCGG